>JAIRLS010000195.1 GCA_031259205.1 Bacteroidales bacterium
CTCAAAACAGCACTTGCCGAATGCCCGCATTACCCAGGTCTTACCCGTTTGACGTGCACCCATCAACAATAGCGGCTTGCGATCGGAAGCCGTTTTCCATGCCGATAATTTTTCTAAAATCTCTCTTTCTATATTCATATAATCACATTTTATCGCGCAAAAACGTGAAAAAAATCACATTATCGCATTGAAATACGGGGCAAAAGTACATGAAAAACATGTGTTTTCCAAGCGCGTAAAATAAAAATCAAGGCCACCATGTTTCGCTTACTGCAAAGTCGGGAACGACGCATCGGGCTTCAATGTTATGCATCAATGGTTCAAGGGCAGGGGAATGAAATTTGCGGATATTGTCGTATGCATGGAATACACAGGCATCTACGGATATAATATCCGTAAATTTCTTGAATGGACAGCTATTGACTATTGCATGGAAACACCGGTGAGGATAAAGAAATCACTGGGCCTGGCCAGAGGTAAGAGCGACCGGATAGACGCATTCCGGATAGCATGGTACTGCTATGTTCATCGGGAATTTTTACGGTTGAGCCGTTTGCCGGGCGAAACGATTCATTTGTTTGATTGCAAATGGATGTCGAATCGTTTGATGTTGTCAAAAACGGGTTGATGTTTTGTCTTATCGGCAGTGATAAGCCTATTATAGAATCATTGCAACCGAATCTTGTCAATCAGGAAGATGCGTTGAAAAATCAGGCGCCACGGCCAATCAGGGAAAGAATAAATAAATTATAAGCTTTCCCCAATCGACCAGAAAACGCCTTGTATCCGACAAAGCGGATGAATTCGTTATTTCTTCAAATCACCATTTACCGTGACAGTCTCTCCTTTTGCAAGTTTATAGACGGCGGTTTTGGCGCCTGAACGCAGATGTAGCTTGCCGCCGAGAACGGAGTGGATGCTGGCGTCTTTCAGCCGACCGTCTTCCCACGAGAGGTCGACGATAAAACCACCCCGTGCACGCAAGCCTTTTACCGAACCGGAAGCAAATGCAGAGGGAAGCGATGGTAACAGTTGCAGTTCGAAACTGCCGTCGGAAAGCGGCAGGTGGCTTTGTAGCAGCATCTCGGCGATAGCGGCTGTGGCACCGAAGTTGCCGTCAATCTGGAAAGGCGGATGATCGTCAAACAGGTTGGGCAGCGTCTTGCGGCTCAAAAGGACAGACAACAGTTTGTAGGCATGATCGCCGTCATGCAGGCGATTCCACATGTTGATCTTCCATGCAAGCCCCCACCCCGTACCGTCGTCACCGCGAGCGATGAGCGTTTTACGGGCGGCTTCGGCCAGTTCGGGCGTGCCTACTACTGTGATCTGATTGCCCGGATGCAGCCCGAAAAGATGCGACGTATGACGGTGATGCGGATCAACTTCCCTGTAATCTTCCGCCCATTCGAGGATGCGGCCTGTTGCAGGGCTGATGCGGACAGGCGGCAGGCGTTTGAGCGTTTTCTCACATTCGGCACGGAACTCCTTGTCGGTTTTCAGTATTTTACTCGCTTCTATGCAGTTAGTCAGAAGATTATGTATTATTTCCAAATCCATGGTCGCACCATAGGTGAAGACCGAATGTTCTCCATTGGGTAAGATAAATGTATTTTCGGGAGAATACGAAGGATTGGTGACTAATTTGCCGGCATAAGCGGTTCCTGCAGGCGCTTCGACCAGAAAATCCATGATAAAACGGGCGGCGCCCTTCATCACCGGCCAGGCGCGACGCGCCAGGAAATCTCTGTCTCCCGTGAAGCAGTAATGTTCCCACGGATGCTGCGCCAGCCATGCGGCGCCCATTGGCCAAATTCCTTGCGGCCCATCGGCAGGAGCAGTAAACCCCCATGCATCAGTCAAGTGATGCACGACCCATCCGCGTGCACCATAGATAGTTTGGGCAGTTTTTTCTCCCGGGTTCATCATTACGTCCGTCAGATCGAAGAGTGGCATATGCAGTTCCGAAAGATTTGTAATCTCCGCCGGCCAGTAGTTCATTTGGAAATTGATATTGGTATGGAAATCGGCATTCCATGGAGCATTCATCTGCCACGCCCAGAGGCCTTGCAGGTTAGCCGGCATTTCTCCCGGACGGGACGAACCGATGAGGAGGTAGCGTCCGAACTGGAAATATGTTTCTGCCAGTCCCAAGTCGGGCGTTCCGTTCTTCCGGGCTAAGGCAAGACGTTCGTCGGTCGGAAGATTGTCCGTTTCAGGCGGCACACCTCCCAGGTTAAGTTCTACGCGGTTGAAATATTGCTGATGATCGGCTATATGCGCCGATTTAAGTGTTTCATACGGTTTGGCAACCGCCTTGGCAAGTGTTTCCTCGCATTTCCTTTTTGGGTCGCCCGAAAAGTCATTGACACCTTTGGCCAGATTTCCCATGCCGGGATAGTCGGTTGCTCCGGCGATGTAAAGTGTGAGTGCGTCCGCATCTTTGACCGTCAGAATGTTTTGGTGCGAAAAGGCGTCATTTGTCACCGTCACCGAGCCGCTTTCGGCTACGGCTTTCACCTGTGCGGCGAAACTGATGCCGCGCGGATTTCCGTCCCTGTCTTTCGTAGCGACGCGTCCACTCAGGCGCAGTGCGTGCGGGTCGGAAGGTACGGTCTCGGTACGGGCGTCCTTTTCGCGCCGCAATCCGAGCGAGAGATTTATTTTCTGCTTCCGGTCGGCTGTTATCCTGACGACTATTACGCGGTCGATCGCTGAAGCGAAATATTCGCGCGTATAGGTTACGCCACCGGACGTATATTTCGTTTTCGCGACAGCTGTCGAGAGGTCAAGGCTACGGACATAGTTGTCGGCCACGCTTTCGGGTGTATCGAACCACAGTTCACCCAGCGACTGATAAGATTTGACGCCTTTGGGAATACCCATCATCGTTTGTTCGGCCAGCTTCACAGCTTCGTTGTTTTTGTTTTCAAACAGCAGGCGCTGCACCTCAGGCAGGGCTTTCAGCCCTTCGGGATTGTTAGGATCTAACGGATAGCCGTCCCACAGGGTATTTTCGTTCAATTGCAGCCGTTCGTCCGATACGCCTCCAAACACCATGGCGCCCAGATGTCCATTTCCCAGCGGAAGCGCTTCTTCCCAAACTTTGGCGGGACGACGATACCAGAGCGTGTTACGACCTTCGGGCTTGGCGCCGCCATTACCTGTAAGTTTGGCGCGGTCGATCCATTCTGTTGAAATTTTAGTATTCCGGCGGCTTGCTTCAAGTCCCAGCGTAGGAATCACCTTCCGAATCGAACCGTCGGGATTGAAATAAAGTTTGTCGAAACAGATGGAGCGCAAGTTGCCGCGTCCTGATATATCGCACGTATGATAGAAGAGATACCATTGCCCCTTATATTCGACAATAGATCCGTGGCTGGTATCCGAACTGACGGGATCAAGCAGGATGCCGCGATATGTCCAGTGGCCTAATGGTTTGTCGCTTGTGGCGTAACGCAGGCGATTACGACCGCGCAGGTTGTCGGCATACATCAGATAATAGACTCCGTCTTTTTTGAAAACCCATGCCGCTTCATGGAAGTCTTCCAATCCTGTCATGTCCTGCAGCGGACCATCGAGTTCCAGCATGTTCTCTTTCAGTTTTCCTCCTTTACATTTCGAGCCTCCGCCATAATAAAAATAAGATTGTCCGTCGTCGTCTGTAAAGACGGCGGGGTCGATCATGGCAAACGAGTCTATGCCGGCGAAATAGCCCTGCACCTCGAATCCACCGACAGGACTTTTACTTGTCGCTACGCCGGTTTTCCACGTATTGTTCCAGTCCGTGCCACTCGGATGCGGGAAATAAAAGTAGTAAGTCCCGTTTTTATAAGCGCAATCGGGCGCCCACATGAATCCGCCTTCCTTTCGTCCCCACGGTACCTGGTCGGAATTTAATATTTCTCCGTGATCTGTCCAGTGAACCATATCGTCGGTAGAATAGACGTGATAGCGATCCATCAGATCGCACCCCCTTGGCGGGTCAACGTCGTGCGAGGGATAAACATACAAACGTCCGTCAGCCCAGACATGAGCAGAAGGGTCGGCAGTGTAAAGGTCTCTTACAAAAGGGTTGTTTTGGGCAAACACCCATTGAGCCGTCAAACAAAGGCTCAGAAGCAATAAAACTGTTTTTACTTTTTTCATTTGTCAAATTATTTATTAAGTTTCACTCTATTTTCGTTTCGGAACAGTAGATGTGAACGGTATTTCCTTGCGCAGCATCCGTCCTGCCTGACCGGCAAGAT
>JAIRLS010000217.1 GCA_031259205.1 Bacteroidales bacterium
CGTGCGCGCGTATATTATATAATAGGTATAGCGAAGGTAAGTCTCTCTCTCTCTCTCTCTGCAAATATCGTGCCAAAGCCCGCTGTGATTGGGCTTTCAAGAGGATTATATGTAAGAAAAATCGACATTTTTTTAATTGGTTTTTCATTTTAAAAACGGGGCAAATATAAACATATTTTTTCAGAAACCAATTTTTTTTGAAAAAAAATGAAAAAAAATATTGAATGGCTTGTCGGAGTTTCATAAATACATCAAAATAAAGTATTTAACAAGGCGCGAATGTAGAGGCGAAAGCCTTTCGCCTGAAAACACAAAATCCCTCCGCTTTGGAGAATACGGAACGTTCTGAAAGGAGGGGGACGTGCTTCTGCGACTTCGTGGTTTTTTAACCACAAAGGACACGAAGTTTTTTTGCTTTGTGTTTCCTGTGCAACTTTGCAGTTTTTTGCGTAAGGCATTGTGGGCTACTGCGCAAAGCATGGACAGTTCAGAAATATCCCGCAACTTTTCTGTCTTCCATCGCTGTTTCGGATCGTTTGTCGTCGGCGCGTCCTCCTCGTTCGGTGATGCGCGTGGCTGCTATTTCGTCAATGATGTCTTCCAGGGAGGTGGCTTTGGACAGTGTTAGCCCCGTACAACTGATGTCGCCGATGGTGCGGCATCGTACTTGTTTGATGACTGTTTTTTCGTCGGGTTTAAGTTTCATGCAGGGTTCTGCGGCCAACCATTGTCCGTCGCGGAGGAAGACCTTTCTTTCGTGGGTGTAGTAAATGCTTGGCATTTCGATGTTTTCCCTGTAAATATACTGCCATACGTCCATTTCCGTCCAATTGCTGATGGGGAATACGCGGAAATGTTCGCCGATGTTCTTTTTCCCGTTGAAGATATTCCATAATTCGGGGCGTTGGTTTTTGGGGTTCCACTGTCCGAACTCATCGCGGTGGGAGAAAAAGCGTTCTTTGGCGCGTGCTTTTTCTTCGTCGCGGCGAGCGCCTCCGATGGCTGCGTCGAACTTGTATTTTTCAATGGTATCGAGCAGTGTCACGGTTTGCAATTTGTTACGGCTGGCATAGTACCCGGTTTCCTCTTTCACGCGCCCTGTATCAATAGATTCCTGCACCGATCCGACAATCAGCTCCGCCCTCAGTTTTTTCACTAATGTATCGCGGTATTCGATGGTTTCGATGAAATTATGGCCTGTATCAATATGCACTAACGGGAAGGGTATTTTTAACGGATAGAAAGCTTTGTATGCCAGACAGGTAACTACAATAGAATCCTTGCCGCCCGAAAAGAGGAGTGCAGGGCGTTCGAATTGTGCCGCTACTTCGCGCAGCACGTAAATGGATTCTGCTTCAAGTTCTTTTAAATGTGTGAGTTTGTACTTACTCATTTTAATATTTATCTTTTTCCATTAACTGAATGCACCCGAAAGGTATTTTTTGGTCAGTTCGTGCCGCGGGTGATTGAAGACTTGATCGGCACTGCCTGTTTCGATGATTTCGCCCAAATACATGAATATCACGTGGTCGGCGATGCGAAAGGCTTGCCGCAGGGTGTGCGTAACCATGATGATGGAGTAGTTTTGTTTTAGTTTCACAAACAACTCTTCGATGATTTTGCTTGAAATGGGGTCGAGGGAGCTGGTGGCTTCGTCGGCGAGGATGAATTGAGGTTCCACAGCCAGACTTCTCGCCAGACACAATCGTTGCTGCTGTCCGATCGACAAACGCACTGCCGGCGTTCGTAGCCGGTCTTTCACTTCTTCCCACAGGCCTGCCGCTTCGAGATAATGCTTGACTATCAGTTTCAGTTTCCGGCGGTTGCGAATACCGTGGATGCGGCATCCGTAGGCGATATTGTCGAAAATAGACATCGGAAGAGGACAGGGGCGTTGCGAAATCAGCCCCATCTTACGCCGGAGCCGCGTAATTTCAGCTCCGCTACTGATGATATCTTCTCCATTGACCAGTATTTGTCCCGTTATCTTTAGTCCTTCCACCGAATCGGTCAATCGGTTAAACGTTTTCAGCAGGGTGGTTTTTCCGCATCCCGAAGGTCCGATGATACAGGTGATTTTTTTGTCGGGAATGGTTAAGTTTACATTTTTCAGGATATGATTTTCTTTGATGAACACGTTCAGCCCCGAAACCTCGATTTCCGATTCGTTTTCGTTTCTGACAAATTTGTAGTCAGGACGAAAGAATCGAATTTTTTTTCTGATAGTTTGCCCGATGGCGTTCTCCGTTAGATATTCTGTCCGTAATTCGGATACATCCATCGCAATTTTAAACATATTTTTTATTACCATTGACTTCACGAAACGATATTTTAACATTAAATCTACCGCAAAGTTAGAGATTAAAAATGAATATTTATCATCTTTTTCATACCACAAATATGGTATGCCTCCGGAGGGGAGCTGTCGGGCTATAAAGGAAAAGCGAACATACGGTTTTGCGGAACTTGGAGAAAAAAGGAAATCCCGATGTTTTCGTCGGAGAGACATCAGGATTTCCATCATCAAAAATCAAATTATAATTCTAAATATTAAATCCATTAATCATCAATGCTGTGTGTTTTCACTACATGCAGTTTATCGTAATCGGCCATTGATCCGACCACGATTTTCGAATATTCGCGTATGCCGGTACCGGCAGGGATCAAATGCCCCACAAGTACATTTTCCTTAAGGCCGTCGAGGTTATCTACTTTGCCGTGGATGGCGGCTTCGTTGAGTACTTTAGTGGTTTCCTGAAAGGAGGCGGCCGACAGGAAACTCTGCGTTTGCAGGGCCGACCGTGTGATTCCTTGAAGTATCTGGAATGAAGTAGCGGGTACGACGTCGCGGGCGTCGATAGTGCGGGCGTCGCGACGTTTCAATGCCGAATTTTCATCGCGGAGTTTGCGTACCGTAATGATTTGGCCCGGTCTGAGCGAAGAATCGCCGGCGTCTACTACGACTTTTTTGCCGTAGATGGAGTCGTTTTCATCCATAAATTCCCATTTATCTACAATCTGTCCTTCAAGGAAACGGGTGTCGCCCGGATCGACTACTTCCACTTTGCGCATCATCTGGCGAACAATAACCTCAAAATGCTTGTCGTTGATCTTCACTCCCTGCATCCGATATACTTCCTGAATCTCGTTGACGATATATTCCTGTACTTTTGTAGGGCCTTTGATAGCGAGGATGTCCGACGGGGTGATGGCACCGTCCGACAACGGAGAACCGGCTTTTACATAGTCGTTTTCCTGAACCAGTATCTGTTTGGTGAGCGGAACCATGTATTTCTTAATCTCTCCCGACTTGGAGGTGACGATAATTTCGCGGTTTCCGCGTTTTACTTTTCCAAAAGATATTTCACCGTCGATTTCGGATACGATGGCCGGATTAGAGGGGTTACGCGCTTCAAACAATTCCGTTACCCTCGGCAAGCCGCCTCCGCCGGTAATGTCGCCGGATGATTTGGCGATGGCACGCGGAATTTTGACTAATATGTCGCCGCTTTTGACTTTTTCTTTGTCTTTTACCTGAATATGCGCCCCTACAGGCAGGTTGTACGAGGATATTTCGTTTTTGCCGTCATCGAGGATACGGATAGCGGGATTTTTCTGCCGGTCTCTGGATTCGATGACCACCATTTCGCTGAATCCTGTTTGATCATCGGTTTCTTCACGGTAAGTAACGCCGTCGGTAAGGTTTTCAAAGGCGATTTTGCCCGAAGATTCGGAGATGATGACCGCGCTGTAGAGATCCCAGTGGCATATCAGTTTGCCTTTTTCCACGTCTTCACCGTTTTTAATGAAGAGTTGCGCTCCGTAAGGGATGTTTTGGGTGGTGAGCGTGATGCCTGTGTTTTTGTCGATAATGCGCAATTCGGCTGCCCGTCCGATCACGATGGACTCCGATTTGCCGTCTGCTCCGATACGTTCGATGGTACGGAGTTCGTCAATTTCGGCTTTCCCGTCGTAACGGGCGATAATAGAGTTCGACTCGTTGCTTACGCCTGTCACGGCTCCTCCCACGTGGAAGGTACGCAGTGTCAGCTGTGTGCCCGGTTCTCCGATAGATTGAGCGGCTATGACGCCTACGGCTTCCCCTAACTGTACCATGCGGCCTGTGGCTAAGTTGCGTCCGTAGCATTTGGCGCAAACGCCTTTTTTCGATTCGCAGGTAAGCATGGAACGAATTTCCACCTGTTCGATGGGAGAATCTTCGATTATTTGTGCAATATCTTCGGTTATTTCCTCTCCGGAAGCGATGATCAACTCGCCTGTAAGCGGGTGGAAAATGTCGTGAACAGTCGTCCGTCCTAAAATTTTCTCGTACAGCGATTGTACTACTTCTTCGTTGTTTTTGTTGGCGGTAGCCAGTAAACCGCGAAGCGTTCCGCAATCCTGTTCGGTGATAATCACATCTTGCGACACGTCTACCAGACGGCGTGTAAGATAACCTGCGTCGGCTGTTTTCAGTGCGGTGTCGGCCAGTCCTTTTCGTGCGCCGTGTGTGGAAATGAAGTATTCCAGCACCGAGAGTCCTTCTTTGAAGTTGGACAAAATGGGGTTTTCGATGATTTCCGATCCTGCGGAACCTGACTTTTTGGGTTTTGCCATCAATCCGCGCATACCCGAAAGCTGCCGGATTTGTTCCTTTGAACCGCGCGCTCCCGAATCCAGCATCATGTACACCGCATTGAATCCCTGGTTGTCATTGGTCAATTGCTTGTTCAGGATGTTGGCAAGATTATTGTTGGTGCGCGTCCAGATATCTACAATTTTGTTGTACCGTTCGTTGTTGGTGATGAATCCCATATTGTATTCGTTCATCACTTCTTCCACTTGTGCGTAGCCTTCTTTCACCATCGTGGTTTTTTCTTCCGGCACAAGCACATCGGCAAGGTTGAACGACAAGCCGCCTTCAAAAGCCATCCTGTAACCGAGATTTTTTATATCATCGAGGAATTTGGCGGTGCGTGCGGTGCCTGTATGTTTTAACACATTGGAGATAATCTCGCGCAGGGATTTTTTGGACAGCACCTCATTGATATAGCCTACTTCCCTGGGGACGACTTCGTTGAAAAGAATGCGTCCTACGGTGGTATCTAAAATTCTGCTGACCTCGACGCCGTTTTCGACGGTTCGCGTGCGCACTTTCACTTTTGCATGGAGGTCGGCCTTTTTCTCGTTATAGGCGATAGTCACTTCTTCGGGCGAGTAGAAAACAAGCCCTTCGCCTTTGACGGGTCTTTGGGGCGAACTTTTACGTTCTTTAGTCATGTAGTACAGCCCCAGCACCATATCCTGCGAAGGGACGGTGATCGGCGACCCGTTGGCGGGATTCAGGATGTTGTGCGAAGCCAGCATCAGCAATTGCGCTTCAAGGATGGCTGCATTGCCCAAAGGGACATGTACTGCCATCTGGTCGCCGTCGAAGTCGGCGTTGAATGCCGTACATACGAGCGGATGCAGTTGAATGGCTTTCCCTTCAATCAGTTTGGGTTGGAAAGCCTGTATGCCCAGCCGGTGTAACGTAGGAGCGCGGTTGAGCAGCACGGGATGCCCTTTCAGTACGTTTTCCAAAATATCCCACACGACGGGGTCTTTTCGATCGACGATTTTTTTAGCCGATTTGACGGTTTTCACGATGCCTCTTTCTATCAGTTTTCTGATAACGAAAGGTTTATAAAGTTCTGCCGCCATGCCTTTGGGTAATCCGCACTCGTGCAATTGCAATTCGGGACCTACAACGATCACGGAACGGGCGGAATAGTCTACACGTTTACCGAGCAGATTTTGGCGGAAGCGGCCTTGCTTTCCTTTTAAGCTGTCGCTCAACGACTTTAACGGCCGATTAGCGTCTGTTTTAACGGCATTGGCTTTGCGGGAATTGTCGAACAGTGAATCGACGGCTTCCTGCAACATGCGTTTTTCGTTGCGCAAAATGACTTCCGGCGCTTTGATTTCCATCAGTCTTTTCAGACGGTTGTTGCGGATAATTACGCGGCGGTAGAGGTCGTTCAGGTCGGAAGTGGCAAAACGGCCGCCGTCCAGCGGCACCAATGGCCGTAATTCAGGCGGTATTACCGGAATTACTTTCAGGATCATCCATTCGGGCTTGTTGACGTCGATGGATTCTCGGAAAGCTTCCACCACCTGTAACCGTTTCAGCGCGTCGGCTTTGCGCTGCTGGGAGGTTTCAATGCCGGCTTTGTGACGCAGTTCGTATGAAAGTTCATCCAGTTTCAGGCGGCACAGCAATTTAACCAGCGCATCGGCGCCCATGTCGGCAATGAATTTGTTGGGATCGCTATCGTCAAGCGATTGATTGTCCTTCGGAAGCGTATCCATAATGTCCAGATATTCTTCTTCGGAAAGGAAATCCATCGCTTTGATGCCGTCGGCGGCTTTAACGCCCGGCTGAATGACGACATAACGTTCGTAATATATAATGGCGTCCAATTTCTTGGAAGGCAATCCCAGCAAGTAACCTATTTTGTTGGGCAAGGAACGGAAATACCATATATGCGCCACAGGTACTGTCAGTTGAATATGCCCCATGCGCTCGCGGCGTACTTTTTTTTCGGTTACTTCCACCCCGCAACGGTCGCAAACGATACCTTTGTAACGAATGCGCTTGTATTTACCGCAGTGGCATTCGTAGTCCTTGATAGGACCGAAAATGCGCTCACAAAACAGGCCGTCGCGTTCCGGCTTGTAGGTACGGTAATTGATGGTTTCCGGTTTAAGGACTTCGCCATTTGAATGTTCAAGGATTTCTTCCGGCGAAGATAACCCAATGGTGATCTTTCTAAAAGTGCTTTTTGCTTTACTTTCTTTTCTGAATGCCATGTTCTTCTTATTATAAAGCTTATTTTTGAGGTGCCAAACAAGCGCGCAAAGGTAAGAACTTTTTTTGATATAACAACTAAATTTGAAAAAAAAATTTATTTTTAAAATAATATCCTTGATTGTGCCGTCATTCATAATTTTTTACTAAATTTGCAGAATAATAAATAATGTATCGAATGATATGACGTTATGAAAATAGGGATTTTATCGGCAGGAGGCGACTGCCCCGGCATTAATGCCACGATCAGAGGCGTAGGGAAAGCCGCCATCACGTATGGGATGGAGGTGGTGGGTATTCTCGACGGTTTTTCGGGTCTGCTGTTCAACGATTATGTGCCGTTGGACGAGCGTAGTCTTTCGGGTATTCTTACTCTGGGCGGCACCATATTAGGCACTTCGCGCGAGAAACCCTTTAAGAAAAAAGAAGGCGACGTCATTGCGGACAAGCCGCAGTTGATTAAGCAGAATTGCGAAAAATTAGCTTTGGACTGTCTTGTCTGCATCGGAGGCAACGGAACGCAAAAAACGGCGGCTCAACTTTTCGAAAGAGGCCTCAATGTGATCGGTATCCCTAAAACCATCGACAACGACGTGTGGGGAACGGACGTTACTTTCGGGTTCGACACTGCCGTGAACATTGCTACCGAAGCCATCGACAGGCTCCACTCCACAGCCAATTCGCACAAGCGGGTGATGGTCATCGAACTGATGGGGCATCACGCCGGCTGGATAGCGTTGTATGCAGGATTGGCAGGCGGCGGCGACGTCATCCTGATTCCAGAAATCCCCTATGACATGAACCGCGTCAATGAAGAATTGCTGGATCGTTCGCGCAAGGGAAAACCTTATTCCATCGTAGTTGTAGGCGAAGGCATCAAGACCGGCAGAAAAGACGAACCGGCCGGAGCGTATATCGCCCGCCAGATCGAAAAAGGCACCAAGCTGGAAACGCGAGTCACCGTGCCGGGATACATGCAAAGAGGCGGATCCCCTTCTCCGTGCGACCGTATCATTGCTACCCGGATGGGAGCCTATGCCGCATTGCTTCTGAACAAACGCGAGTTCGGACGAATGGTCGCCATTCATAACAACGAACTGACGTCGGTGCCTCTGTCGGAAGTCGCTGGAAAAACACGCTTCGTTCCGCAAGATTTCTATCTCATTAAACAGGCAAAAAAAATCGGCACTTGTTTCGGATAACCTTTCACAACCACTATGATTATCGACACCAAAGAAGAAGCCACTACTCTGTGGCGCACCAAGACCTTTTTCATCGCCATATTCTTGACAGCTATTTTGATTGTTGTTTTTATTACAACCCTCGACAAGCAATGGAAAACCATAACGGCAGGAGGACTCGCGCTGATTTTCATCGCTTTTTACTGGTTTCAATACCGGATGGAATATCATTACTTCTTCTTTTCCAACAACGGAAAAAACTTGCTGTTCCGGTTTTATTCGCTGAGAAACCTGCACGGCAACCCCAAAAGCATAGAAATTTCAAAATTGAATTTTCACAAGTATGATATTACTTCTACTTTTTTCAACAAAAAGGAATACCTGATATTGTACCAGAAAACCCCTAAAGGCATTGCCAAATATCCGCCCATTTCGCTGACGCTGCTTACCAAAAAACAGAAAACGGAACTGAAAAGAGCGCTCTTCGCCGCTTTAAAGACAGCAAATAACAAATAAAAATGCACGTTGTGTTGCTTCTGCGACTTTTTTTATACGTCGCGCGGTTTGAAATAGTGAGTTGAAAAATAGAAAAAAAGTAAGCATCTTTATAGTGCTCAAACCGAATAAAAGATGCTTACAAAAATGAATTTCTCCGAAGAAGAAATTCGGCGGCTAAGGTACGAAAGGTTTCAATACCCTGTTCAAAAATTCAAAAAAAATTACAGGCCGTTTATCTGAAAGCGCGAAAGCCATCCGCTTTGGAGGATGCGGAACGTCCTGAAAGGACGTAACTTTCATAACCGCAGGTCAACGACCTGCGGAAGCCTATCCATAGCTCCTTCTGCCTGAAAGGCAGTACTCGCCCTGCCTTTGACTGCGTCGATTTTCAATTCAGGCAGCCGCACTGCTGCGGGAGGCTGCCTTTCCGCCGGTCAGCGACCGGCGGTTATGAAAAGCGATAGTAAGAAAGCGGGAACCCAAACACGTCTGTAACCGTCCACTGCCCATAGCGCCTCAAAAAGAATGAACCAACCCCCTCCCGACTGCAAGATGCAATTTATCGGGAGCGTCATCATATTGGGCGTATAAAATTTCAGTAGTGACCGAGTCGGTCAGCAGTGATTTTTTATTTATTAT
>JAIRLS010000300.1 GCA_031259205.1 Bacteroidales bacterium
ATTGCGGCTTACAGAAGGATTTTATTGGAAGAAAAATCGTCATTTTTTTGAATGTTTTATTCCGGTAAAAACCGGTTTTAATTTGATCAGTCGAAAAATTTAGATGCGTCAAAAGTATAACATAAAATCTCGTTGTGCAAATATTTTTTGTTAAAAATTGTTAAATTTATTATAATTGTTAAATTTATTGAAAGACGCCCCAAAATACTGATCATTGAGCGGGGGGGGAGTCGGTTTTTCGTCATCCTTGTAAGGGTCGCCCTCCATTGCAGGGAAAAAAAGAGGATAGACGGTAGAGTGTGGTAGTGTGATTGTTATTTTCATTTTGCAAAATACGCCATTTCTTCCTGATTGCCAAATTTTTATGATGGCATACTTCCACCGTTTTTTTGACGGACTTCGGTTGTTTATCCTCTAATTTTTATCTGTTTTGTGTGTAATCTCAAAATTTCATGGTATCTTGGTTAATTCTTTTTTTGAGGCGCTATGGGTCAACGGACTGTTTCATTCGTGTTTTATTTCCCGCTTTCTTCCCATCCCTTTTCATAACCGCCGGTCGTTGACCTGCGGTTATGAAAGTTACGTCCTTTCAGGACGTTCCGAATTCTCCAAAGCAGATGGCTTTTCAGGCGAAAGCGCGAAAGCCATCTGCCTCTACTTTCGTGCCTTCGTGCCTTCGTGCTATAGTGGAGGTCAGAAGAATTGTTTTTCATCGCACCTCAAAAAAAGAATTAACCTATTATTTTTGGGGGCATCGTTTCAATTGTCGCATAGTATGGAATAACGAACACGGGTAAACCGACGTCGTTTCCGGTCTTCCATCCGAAAGACCGCCGACAGGATTTCATTTTTCACTGCTTATGTAACAATTTTCCTCCTGTTTCGTCTTATATTAAAGATAAAAACGTACGTTTCTTCTATAAATTTCGCAAGATATTTTGATTCGTCTGTTTGTAATTTGATAATTTAATGCTATCTTTGTGATAAATCTAAAAAGATGATTAAAATACAGGAGCTTAACAAGACTTACTTCGGCGTTGCGCCGTTGCATGTACTGAAAGGCGTCAACATGACGGTGGAACAAGGCGAGTTTATTGCCATCATGGGGGCGTCGGGTTCGGGAAAGTCCACGTTGCTGAACATTCTTGGAATTTTAGATGACTATGACAGTGGAGAATACTGGTTGGGAGGCGTCCTTATTCGCCATTTAAGCGAAACCAGGGCTGCGGTTTTACGCAACCGGAAAATCGGCTTTGTCTTCCAGTCGTTCAACCTGATTTCTTTCAAGAATGCGATGGAAAACGTGGCGCTTCCGTTGTACTACAAAGGCATTGGCCGCAGGAAACGGAATATGCTGGCGATGGAGTACCTTGACAGAATGGGGCTGAGAAGTCATGCCGGTCATCTGCCCAACGAACTGTCGGGCGGACAGAAGCAACGGGTAGCCATAGCACGGGCGTTGATCGCCAAACCGCAGGTGATACTTGCCGACGAACCGACAGGAGCATTGGACAGCGTAACCTCGTGCGAGATGATCCAATTACTGCGACAGATCAACACCGACGACGGCATTACCATGCTGCTGGTTACCCATGAACAGGCTGTCGCCGACGCTACCGACCGTGTCATTTATATCCGGGATGGCGTAATACAACAGTAATATTTTTCAATATGTTCGATTCCATCAGAGAAATAATTTTCACCGTCAGGGAAAACAAACTCCGCACCGTTTTGACGGGATTTGCAGTGGCATGGGGCATTTTCATGCTGATTATCCTGTTGGCGTCCGGCAATGGTTTCCGCAACGGGGTGATGTCCAATTTCAGCGGCAGGGCTGTCAATGCCGTGAGCCTGTATCCGGGCGTCATGTCCCAACCGTACAACGGGCTGCCCGCGGGGCGCAATATCAAGTTCGACGTCAGGGATTTCGACCTGGCGAGGGATAAAATTCCCGAAATCGAGTATCTGTCCGCAGGCGTTTGGGCAAACCTCACGATTTCCTACGGTGTCGAATACCTGTCGTTAAATGCTAACGGCGGGACGCCCGACCTCGCGCATATCAGCAGGATCAGAATCACGGAAGGGATGGGCAGGTTCGTCAACAGAATTGACGAACAACTTCGTCGCAAAGTGATAGTGCTTCATCCCAACCACCGGAAAATATTGTTCAAAGACGAAAATCCGGTCGGGAAATATGTGACGGCGGGAAATACCGTCTTTCAGGTAATCGGCGTGTACAGCGATTCACAGCAGTTTAACAACAATAATCCGCCGGCGTATATCCCTCTGTCCACTGCACAAATGCTGTATAACAAGGGTTATGGTTTCTGGAATCTGGAGTTTACCGTGAAAGGATTGGATACGTATGAAAAAAATGAGGCGTTCAACACAAAGCTGCGCGAAAAATTCGGACAATTGCACGGTTTCGATCCTGCCGACCGGTCGGCTTTGTACGTCTGGAATTCTGCCCAGCAGTCTATCAAAACCAACCGCATGTTCGACCTCATTAATATCTTTCTGGCAATCGTAGGGTTTGCTTCGATGATGGCCGGTATTGTAGGCGTGAGCAACATCATGGCCATCACGGTGAAGGAACGCACCCGCGAAATCGGCATCCGGAAAGCCATCGGAGCTTCGCCGTTTTCCATCCTGCGGAACGTCATTCTCGAATCTGTCTTTGTGACTGTCTGTTCCGGTTACGCAGGCATTGTGCTGGGGGTTGGCCTTACCGAACTGGCCGATTACCTGTTTGTGCAAAAAATTGAAAGAAGCGGCGGCACTACTGTCTTCCTCAATCCTTCCGTAGACATGAATACCGTGTTTCTTTCCATGCTCCTGTTGATCGTGTGCGGCACTGTCGCAGGCCTGATCCCTGCGCTCAAAGCCGTAAAGGTAAAACCGGTCGAAGCCATGAGAGCGGAATAATAACAGTACAAAAAATATCAAAATCAATTAATATGTTCGATATTGATAAATGGAAAGAAATATGGGCGACCATCACGCGGAACAGGACGCGAAGCATTTTGACGGCATTCGGCGTGTCGTGGGGGCTGTTCATGTTCATCCTGCTGACAGGCTTCGGTAACGGTTTCAGGAAAGGCGTCATGAACAATTTCAGCGGTATCTCGCCCAATGCGTGCTTTTTCTGGACCAATAACACCGGCGAGCCGTTTAAGGGCTACCGCAAAGGCCGGCGATGGGAGATGAACAGCAAAGACCTGACCCTCATCCGCAACAGGGCTAAATCGGTGGAATATATCTCTCCCATGCTCTTTGCCAACGGTAATGCGGTAAGAAACAATATCACAGGTTCTTACACATTGCTGGGCGTTTTTCCCGACCAGTTCAGGATACAGGGCATGTACATTCTCTACGGCAGGCTCATTAACGATATCGACATGGAGCAATCCCGCAAGGTATGTTTTATCGGAAAAGAAGTCTATGAAACGCTGTTTTCCATTGGGGAAGACCCTGTGGGAGAAAGCATCCGCGTAGGAGGAGTGTACTATCGCGTGATAGGCGTGGGCGAGCCGGTTTCGCCCGATGTGTCTATCGGGAGTAATCCTACCCAAACCGTCTATATCCCCTTTTCCACCATGAAACATACCGGACGCTGGGGCGATATGGTCGATCTGCTTTCGGTAACGACAAAAGCGTCATACGATGCGGAATTTACGGAACGCGAGGTGAAAGAAATCATTAAAAACAATCACGACATCGCGCCGACAGACGACAAAGCCATCAGCGGATTCAATCTGGAAAAGGAATTTAAGATGGTGGAAAATCTTTTTACGGGTATCAGCGTGTTGATATGGATTGTGGGCATGGGAGCTTTGTTTTCGGGCGTGATCGGCGTCAGTAACATCATGCTGGTGACCATCCGCGAACGTATGCGCGAAATAGGCATCCGAAGAGCAATAGGCGCTAAACCTTTTGCCATTATCTCCCAGATATTGAGCGAGAGCTTTGTGCTTACTTCCATTGCCGGAATGACGGGATTCCTTGCGGGCGTCGGAGCGCTTACTCTCATGCAACAGTTGATAACAATCGGACAGGGAATGGTCATCATCCCCTTTATATCGTTCCATTTGGCGCTCGTGGCAGTGGGGATTCTCGTCTTTTCGGGATTAGTCGCCGGATTGATGCCCGCCCTGAAAGCGCTTCGCATCAAAGCCATAGACGCCATACGGGATGAATAAACAGAACCCTCATTGAATAAAGATAAAATAAATAATAATAATCTACTAATTAAATATCAAAGACATCTATGAAAAAGTTTCTCAAAATCTTAGGATTAATACTTGTCATTGCCGTCGTATCAGGCACGTTTTACATGCTGTGGAAAAAATCACAGCCTGAAATTACGGAGTACGAAGTGCTGGCAGTAGAACGTAAAGATATCGAAATGATAACCGTTGCTACCGGCAAAGTGGAACCCCGGAATGAAGTCCTGATCAAACCCCAGATATCGGGCATTATCTCCGAACTGCGCAAAAATGCAGGGCAATCCGTCAGGGCGGGCGAAGTAATTGCCGTAGTGAAAGTCATTCCCGAAATGGTTTCGCTCAATTCCGCCGAATCGCGTGTGCGGATTGCCGAAATCAATCTCAAACAGATAAAAACCGAGTATGAACGACAGAAAACGCTTTTCGAGAAAGGCGTCATCACCGGATCGGAAATGGACAAGGTACGCGCCGACTACGACAAAGCCGAAGAAGAACTGAGCAATGCCCACAACAACCTCGACATCGTAAGAGACGGTATATCGCGAAAAATGGAACAGCAGAGCAATACTCAAATACGTTCCACCATTGACGGCATGATTCTCGACATTCCTGTGAAAGTCGGCAATTCCGTGATACAGTCCAACACTTTCAACGACGGCACCACCATTGCTTCCGTGGCCAACATGGGCGACATGATTTTTGTCGGCAAAGTGGACGAAACGGAAGTAGGGCGCGTACATGCGGGAATGCCCATCAAACTTACCATCGGTGCGCTCAACGACCGCAAGTTCGACGCCAGCCTCGAATACATCGCCCCCAAAGGCGTCGAAACCAACGGAGCTATACAGTTTGAAATCAAAGCGGCAGCTCAAATCCCCGATACGGTGCTGGTACGGGCCGGCTACAGCGCCAATGCCGAAATCGTGCTGGCAAAGGCAGACAACGTGCTGACCGTTCCGGAAAGCGCACTCACTTTCAGCGGAGACTCCACTTTCGTGCACGTACTTACCGACAGCGTTGCTTCACCAAAGTTGTTCGTCAAAAAAGTCATCCGAACGGGACTGTCCGACGGCATCAACATAGAAGTGAAGGAAGGCGTGGAAAAAGAAATGAAAATCAGGGGCGCCCCCAAAGGCGTCGCTCAACAGTAACCTCCGAATGAATCGAATTATGAAAACATTACTCACCGGAAACATCGCCCCCGCACTGCGCCTGAAAATGCTGTTCTTCTTCCTCGCAGGCGCAAGTTTCACCGTAAACGCACAAAATAAATGGACGCTACGGGAATGTATCGACTATGCCGTCAAAAACAATATCTCCGTAAAACAGCATGAATTAGCCGTTGAAACGTCCGAACAGGAACTGAGCAACAGCCGCAACAGCCGCCTGCCCAGCCTGAGTGCCGACGTCGGGCAGAATTTCAATTTCGGACGCTCTCCCTCCATGGCAACAGGGATTTACGAAGAGAACAAGTCGGCAAGCACCAGTTTTTCCTTATCGTCGTCCATGCCGGTATTTACCGGTATGCGCATCGGCAGCGAAATCAAAAGCAACAGGCTGAACCTGATGGCGGCCACCGAAGGATTGAAAAAAGCAGGGGAAGACCTCTCAATGAACATCGCCCAGTACTACCTCGAAGTGCTTTTCAGGAAGGAAATCCTGAAAGTGACCGTCGAACAGCACACGCTGACCGCCAAACAGACGGAACGCACCGAGTCCATGGTACTGTCCGAAAGCGCCCCGCGGTCGCAACTGTACGATATGAAAGCGCAACTTGCCAAAGACCGGCTCAACATCACCAACGCCACCAACGATCTTGCACTGTCGCTGCTCAATCTGGTACAACTGCTCAATCTGGAGAAGACGGAAGGTTTTGATATCGTTGAGCCGGAATTGCAGGACAGTATCATATCCGGCCAGCTTCAGTCGCCCGACCGTATTTATGAAACGGCGGTAGAAACCCGTCCACAGATAAAAGAAGCCGAATACAGGCTTCAAAGCAGCGAACTTGGCGTCAAGATAGCGCAATCCCATTACTGGCCTTCCGTCAATCTTGGAATGTCCTACAACAACGGTTTCAACTACGGCTTCGATGCCGGCGTCAATAATTCGAGCATCTCCGGCCAGTGGAAAAACAACCGGAGGGAAGCCATTGGACTGAACATGAACATCCCTATTTTTAACCGTTTTCAGGTACACAATTCCGTGAAAACCGCCCGGCTGAACCTGCAAAACCGTGTGTTGGAACTGGAAACCGTCAAATTGAACCTGAAAAAGGAAATACAGCAAGCCCATCAAAGCGCCGTCGCCGCCCAAACAAAATACGCCTCCACCGAAGAAGCCTGTAAAGCGGCGGCAGAAGCGTTTACTTATGTCGAAGAACGATATGGAGTGGGAAAAGCAACCGTATATGAACTTTCCGAAGCACAAGCCAAACTGTTTAGCAGCCGTTCGGAACAGTTGCAGGCAAAATATGAATATCTCTTCAGAATGAAAATATTGGACTTTTATTTGGGAAAGGAAATGGAATAGCTCATACTGTGCGCGGCGGTTTTGGACTTTGGAGCGGGAAATGAATCATTCCAGTTTCCCGCCTGATTTTATTCGACTGTAAAACGGTTAAAGACCTGCAGGCGGGTGGATTTAAGGAGGACTGCAATGATAATCTTTTTTACAACTTATTTTTGGTACGTTTTTCCTATTTTTTCCCCAAAAACCGAAAAAAATCACTCGCCATGAAAGGAGATATATGCCGAAAGGCTTTCAATGAAAGGGATTTACGCGGAATCAGTGAGTTTCAAAATCGTGATCCGGGAGGGGTTCGAACCCACGACCCACAGCTTAGAAGGCTGTTGCTCTATCCAACTGAGCTACCGGACCAATTAAACGCTGCAAAAGTAACGATTCGAATTGTGAATTACAAACATTTTTTACCCTGTCGGAATCAACGCACTAAAAATTGCAAAAATCGGCGGCAAATTTTCAAGTTTGTCGGTCAGTAGTGAAATAAAATGTACTTTCGTCCGAAAAAATTATAAAACGCCGTCTCTTGCCGCTTACACTTCTTCTTTCGACTGGTCTAATATTTCCAGTCGTTTGACCGATTCCACGCCTTTCAGTTCTTTCAGTTTTTTGCTGAGGTTTTCCACATCTTTGGTATCATGGACATACAGTTCGATAGTGCCTTCGAAGATGCCGTCGTGACTGGACATGTTGAATGTTCGGATATTGACGTTCAGTTCTTCGGTGATTTTGGATATGATACGCAGGTAGATGTCGGGGCGGTCAATGCCCTGAATGGCTATTTTCACCAGATAGGAAAAGACTTTGTAGGTAGTCCATTTCACCGGTACGATGGCTTCCGCATGGCTTGAGAGCAGTTTTACCGCATTCGGGCATCGCGACTTGTGGATATGTACGATACCATCTTTGGCGTTCAGGTAACCGATGACGTCATCGCCGGGGATGGGGTTGCAGCAGAGGGCGATTCTGTATTCAGGCTGTATATTTCCGGCAGCGGATGCTTGTTTTCCCTGATGTTCCTGACGGCTTTTCACACCGAACAGTTGCAATTGCCAGTAGCGGATCCACTTGTTTTTACTGTTCTTTTTCAGTACTTTCGAAAGATCATCCAGCGTAATGATGTCCATTCCTATTTTGCTGTAGAGTTCTTCTTTGGTTTGCGTGTCGTAAGCGTCTAATAGTTTGTGCATTACACGGGAGTTGGGTGCGACGTTGTTTTCACGCAATTTCTGTTCCAGTATTCGTTTTCCGTTTTCCACGCGATTATGTGTTTCCGCTTTGATGTTGTTTTTGATGTTTGTTTTGGCTTTGGTGGTGATAACTTCACTCATCCATTCCCGTTGTGTCCGTTTTTTGTCGGAAGTGATGATTTCCACCTGGTCGCCGCTGAGCAATATATGGTTGAGCGGTACCAGCTTGTGGTTGACTTTGGCGGCAATGGCGGTGTTGCCTATTCCGGAGTGTATTTCATAAGCGAAGTCAAGCGCGGTGGCCTTTTGCGGCAAGGTTTTGATCTGTCCTTTCGGGGTAAACACCTGTATTTCGTTGGCAAAAAGGTTCAGTTTGAAGTCGTCGATAAATTCCAGCACGTCCGAATCAGGCTCTTTCAGTGAATCTCTGATTTTTCTCAGCCATTTGTCCAATTCCGATTCCGACGAGTCTACGCCTTTGTATTTCCAGTGGGCGGCAAATCCTTTTTCGGCGATATCGTCCATTCTTCGCGATCGGATTTGTACTTCCACCCATTTTCCGTCATTTCCCATCACAGTGATGTGGAGGGCTTCGTATCCGTTGGCTTTCGGGGTGCTTACCCAGTCGCGGATGCGGTCGTGTTTGGGAGTATAGATATCGGTGATGATAGCGTAGATGTTCCAGCATTGCCGTTTCTCGGAAATATCCGGATCGGGATCGAAAACAATGCGCACTGCGTTCAGGTCGTAGATTTCTTCAAAAGGCACGCCTTTGTGCTGCATCTTGTAATAAATCGAATAAATGGATTTCGGGCGTCCCGTCATTTCAAAGTGATATTGATTTTCCTCCAGTTTCTGCCGGATTGGCGCCATAAACTCCTTTAGCATCTCGTTGCGTCGTGCTTCGTTGTCTTTCAATAAATTGACAATATCTACGTAAATTTTGGGATGCCGGTACTTGAGGCTCAAATCTTCTAATTCCTGCTTGATGGAATAGAATCCCATGCGGTGTGCCAATGGTGCATACAAAAAGATGGTTTCGCTGGCAATTTTGATTTGTTTCTCGGGCGAAAGAGCGTCCAATGTTCTCATGTTGTGCAGCCTGTCGGCCAGTTTTATCAGGATAACACGTATATCGTCCGACAGGGTGAGCAACATCTTGCGGAAATTCTCGGCTTGCAGGGATGAATTGTTGTCAAAAACGTCCGAAATCTTGGTCAGGCCGTCCACAATCGTCGCCACTTTTTCTCCAAACTGCTCCCTGATGAAATCAAGCGTATAATCGGTATCTTCCACTACATCGTGCAGTAATGCAGACACAACCGAAGTGGTGCCCAATCCTATTTCTTCCACCACAATGCGCGACACGCAGAGAGGGTGAATAATATAAGGCTCCCCGGACTTGCGGCGCATGTTGCTGTGCGCTTCGTTGGCCAAATCAAAGGCATTGCGTATCGTCTCCCTTTCTTTCCCGCTACGGATAAAGGCAGAAACATGCAACAATTCCTGAAACTGGTTCTGAATGGCTATTTCTTCGGCTACCGTCAATACAGACATATTCTTTACAAATTACAAATGGTGACAAAGTTAATGTTTTCTTTTGGGAAAACGAAAAAAAGAATAACTTGAGGATGTCATCAGCAAGTTTACTCTTTTTCTTCGTTTTTCCGTATAATTTTCAGGATTTCCTCTCCTGTGCCGATGCGGTAGCCGGCGGCCGAATACAAGACGCCGCCGTTGCGGGAAAGATAAAGCGTCAGCGGGAAATTGTCGTTGAAGTCGATTTGCAGTGCGCCGGTGACGGCCTGCAACAGTTCCCGCCGAACATCAACACCCCAACTCGTATTTTGCGGCAAACCATTGAATGAAAGTCCGGGCGCTACAACAGCCCTGTCGTCGGAAGTCAGGAAGAGCACGCCTCCACCCCATTCGTCCAGCGCCTGCTGCACGGCCGGTAGGTCTTGCAGGATGTGCTTCGACGGCTCTTTGCCAAGGTCGAGGAAGCAAAGCATCAAACCTTTTCCTTGCGACAATTCTTTCAACGTTGCCTTGGCGTCGTCATTCAATACGACTATCGAGTTCATGTCCACAATTCCCTTCACAAACAATTTCCCTTCCGTTTCCGGCAAGTGAATATTGATACGGGCAGGCGCGCTTTTCTTCAACTCGAAATATTCGGTGTGGACGAACACCGAGCCGTCGTTGGCGCGGCTGCCCGTCATGAGGCGGTAGTAGCCCTCGTCCAAGTCGAGGGTGTAAGGGAAACGCGACACCTGCGGGCTGTTTTCAAAATCGAGCGTTTGAAAATCGCCGTCCTTAAAATAAGCCAGCGTATAATGCGTGTAGTAACCGGGCTTGGTGAGGTTGCCGGGCGCGTTGTGTACCGTCAGTTTGGCCTTGGGCAAATTAAGCGAATTGTCCGGCTCGAACATCACATCCACCCATTGTCCGTTTTCAAAGTATTGGGTTTTCCCCGTGCTGCTTTCGATGCGCGCCGGAATGCCGAAACTGCGGCAGGCAGCCACAAAAAAGATATTCCGCGAAAGCCGGTCGGCTATTTTCAGTTCGTACACGCCCTGCGGCGTAATCCGGCAGTTGTAATAATTCTCTTCATCTCTGATTTTTATTTCATTTTTTACGTAATCAATAAGGAGGCCGACATTGTTCCGAAGCGCTTCCTGTTCTTCTGCGCTCACTTGTTGTTGGGCATAGTTTCGCCAGGGTTTTATCAGTTCCCAGCCAATGCGCGGCGAGAGGATGTAAGGCGTAATCAATTTGTCGGGCGTGCCGCGCTTCACTTGGAAGTCGCCGGCATTTTGCAGATGGTCGTTCAGGTATCCGGCCGGCGTGTCGCGCAAATCCTTTGCCGCTAAAGTCGCCAAAAACGGGAACAACTGCGGATGTTCTTTTTTCCCGATGATGAAATTCCGGATTTCACGCCAGTTTCCTTGTGCGAGGTTGAGGTATTTCCACACCTCGTCGGGATTCAAGCGGTGTTGTTGCGCCAACTGTCGCGCCTCGTCTTCTTTGATGAACGTGTTCATATAAACATTCCGAATAGAATCTTCACAGGTCAGGCGGACGCCGTTGGCCGCGACTTTTTCGGGCGACAACGTTTTAATCGTTTGTTCGGGCGGCACGTTGATGTGCAAATCTTCGGCATACGGCAATCCGGCTTTGCGGTTTAACCGAACGGTTATAACGCCGCCCTGCGCTTCCGATTTCCGGTACCCGAAGCGGTCGCCCTTGCTTGCCCAAATCACCAAATCGCCTTCGCCGGAGAGGATGGATGTGGCGCCTTCGTTTCCGGTAACGGTTTCTGCGAGGGCGTATAATTCGGCATAATTATACACTTTGAATTTCACCCTGGCGCCTGCCACCGGCCGATTGTTCTCATCCACCACCAGGACTTCGACCTTGCGGGTGGCGGCGTAATTCGCCAGCAGGTTAATTTTGGAATACAACGGCGTCTCCAAGTTTTTTTCTTCCGAGCCGGTGTACAGGCCGAATACGACAGTATGTACCATCATGGCGCGTTTGGCGGGAGCGGTAAACCAGGCCACGTCTAATTCCGGCTCGGGTTCGCAAGCGCCTAAGTAATGCCATTGCCC
>JAIRLS010000327.1 GCA_031259205.1 Bacteroidales bacterium
CCATTTTTATTCGTTTGTGTGTAATCTAAGATTTTATGCTAACTTTGCGAAAATTACAGTAAAATAAAAATGATACCTGTTGTTGTCGTAGATGACGAAACGCTCGCCCGCGACCTGATCCGACATTACCTGAGCATGTACCCCGACATGGAAGTGGTGGGAGAAGCGGATAACGGTTTCGATGCTTTGAAGCTCATTCGCGAAAAGCAGCCGCAACTGATTTTTCTTGATGTTCAAATGCCTAAACTGACCGGTTTCGAGTTGCTGGAACTGATGGAAAACCCGCCGCCGGTTATCTTTTCAACCGCTTTCGACCGGTATGCCATTCGAGCTTTCGAGATGAACGCCGTCGATTATCTGCTTAAACCCTGTTCAAAGAAACGGTTTGACGCTGCACTGCGAAAAGCCTTATCGCAGTTGGCTACGGGAATGACGGAACAACCCTCGCTGCAATCGCTCAGGGAAACGGTTTCCTCGCCGGCAGGCGAATTGACGCGCATTGCAGTCAAAGACAGACAGCAGATACATGTCGTTCCCATAGACGATATTGATTATATCGAAGCCGAAGGCGATTATGTGAAATTGCATACGGGAAAAAAGATTTTCCTGAAAGAAAAAACCATGAAGTATCTGGAAGAAAACCTTCCCTCGCAGTTTATCCGCATACATCGCTCGTATATTGTCAATGTAAACAGGGTATCCAAAATTGAACTGTACGAAAAGGAAAGTTACCGCGTTTATCTGAAAGACGGAATCTTGCTGAAAGCCAGCAGCGGAGGATACAAAGCGCTGAAAGAGGCAGTAAGCTGGTAGGACGGCACGGGCATAAAAAAAAACGTTTGTACAAAATAACTTTTGGCAAAGTCTGTTATAAATAAGGACGCTTTTTGTTATTTTGAAGGTTGATTGAAAGAGGTTTGAAAAGTTCGCTGAAAAATATTGTCATTTTCTGTATATCAGGGGTATTTGTAATCTTCACAGGTTGCAGCACCCGGAAAAATACAGGTTTGAGCCGTAGTTATCACAACATTACTACCCGCTACAACATTCTGTTCAACGCAAAGGAATTATACCAAAAAGGTTTGCAACGGGCGGAAGAAAGCAAAAAAGAAGACTACACGCAAATATTGCCGCTATTCCTGTATGATGATAAAGCAGCAGTGCAGGCAGTGGCGGGCGACATGGGAGCGGCCGCCCAGAAAGCCACCAAAGCCGTCAATCTGCACTCCATCACCGCCAAACCGAAAGTAAAGAAAGGAGGTATGACGCCCGAACAGAAAAAATTCTACGACAAACGCGAATTTAACAAATATATTGACGACTGTTACCTGTTAATCGGCAAAACCTATGTCTACAGCGGAGAATATTTTTTGGCCGTGCGCTCTTTCAACTTCATCGAAGCCGAATTTCCGGGCGAACCGGTACTTTACGAATCACGCATCTGGAAAGCCAAAGCGTTGATAGCAGGCAAAAACTACCGCGAAGCAGGCATATTGCTTGACGAACTTCATGAAGATGAAAAATTTCCCGACAATAAGGCCCTCCGGTCGGAACTGGAAGCTACCACCGCCGATTGGCACATCAAGCAAAAAGACTATGCCGTCGCCATCCGTTACCTTACCGATGCGCTAACCCAAACCAAATCCCTAAAAACGCAGATGAGATACCGTTACATACTGGCGCAGCTCTTTCTGGAACAAAAGGATTTCGATAACGCTTCCAACTCTTTCCGCGAAGTGATTCGCATGAACCCGCCCTACGAAATGACCTTCAACGCTACCATCAGCATGGCGACTGCCTCCAAAGGCAACGGCGCCGGAACGGAAGAAGTAAAACAACAACTGGAAAAAATGTTGCGCGACAGCAAAAACAACGAATACCACGATCAGATCTACTATGCGCTTGCCGAAATAGAAATGGGAGAAAACAATATCCGAAAAGCCATCGAATATTACCGTAAATCAGCAGCTTCTTCTACTGCCAACATTCCGCAAAAGATAAAATCCTACCTCACCCTTGCCGACCTGTTCTACGAACAACGCCAATACGTCCCCGCACAAGCGTATTACGACAGCGTGATGATGAATGCCCAACCCGATTATCCCAACTATATCCGGATTGCCGCCAAAACAAAGAATCTTAACATACTGGTAGAAAACCTCAACACTGTCCGGTTTCAGGACAGCGTACAACGTATCGCACAACTGCCTGAAACGGAAAGAGACAAACTGATAGACCGGATCATCAGCGACAAACAGCAGAGCGAACGTGCCCGTCAGGAAAGCCCCAACCAGCAGTATGCCGCCAACACACAACGCTCGAACATGCTGCCCGACTCAAAAAACAAGGCACAATGGTACTTCTACAATCCCGCCAACGTAAGTCAGGGAATAAGCGAATTTCAGATAAAATGGGGAAAACGGACGCTGGAAGACAACTGGCGACGCAAAAACAAGGGCATCGCCACCGACTTCAACATCGAAGAAAGCGCCGAAACCGAAGAATTGAAAGTATCCGACACCAACAGCCGGAACTACTACCTGCAATTCATTCCCCTCGGCGATTCGGCAATGGACGCCTCTCACCGTAAAATTCAGGAAGCCCTCTACAATCTGGGATACATCTATACCAACGATTTTAAAGAATTAGCCCTGGCAGCGGAAAAATATGAAGATCTGGCGCGCCGCTATCCCGAAAGCCCCTATGCAGACGCCGCCCATTACTACCTCTATCAACTCTACACCGCAATGAACAATCCGGCGGAAGCCGACAAAAACAAAAAACTGTTGCTGCAACATGCGCCCGAAAGCGCTTTCGCCAAAATCGTCCTCGACCCGGACTATCTCAATAAACTGATGCAGGAACAGGGCGAAGCCGCCGGACTGTATGAACAACTGTACCTGAGTTATCAGGACGAACAGTATGCGCAAGTGATCGCCGTCGCAAAATCAGCGCTCGACCGTTATCCGAACGACATATTACGCGCTAAATTCGCCTACCTGAAAGCGCTGTCAACAGGAAAACTCGGCACGCAGGCCGTCATGAGAGCGGAATTACAAAAAATCACGGAAGAATATCCCGACAACGAAGTCGCGCAGGCCGCACAAGACATCATCGACTATATTGACGGAAAAGACCCCTCCATGAAGAAAACCGCGCAGGCGCAAAGGGCTCAATCGCTTTATTCCCTTAACAGCGCGGAGACTCATTATTTTGCATGGATACTGTCGGTAAAAGAGGATTTTAACCAACTTTCCTTCGACTTGTTGAACTTCAATCTCGACCACTACCTGAATACCAAACTCGAAGTGAGCCGCGCCGCCTTTGACGAAAACCATATCCTGCTGATAGTGAAAAGTTTTCCGGATGCAGCGCAAGCGGAAACTTATTACCAAACCTTCGTAAAAACACCGAACGCAACAAAAAACGTTAAAAACGAACATACCTCCATCATCATTTCCGAAAGCAATTTCTCCATCTTGGAGAAAGACAGGAAAATAGACGACTATGTCGAATTTTTCAAAAAGGAATACCTGACGAAATAACCTGCTCCCAAAGAGTTTTTCTGTGGTTCTCTATCGTCTTTACAGGCCAATAAATGAGCGTACAGTGTTACGAAATTTTTCGGCTAAATCTTTTTTGAGGCGACGTTTACAGATACAAAACCTTATTTCCACCTTAGTTCAGGAGTTCTCTTCATATAATTGATTTATAATGTTGTGATTTCGGGATGAGAAAAAATCCGCAGTCCTCTATTGACGGGATGTTTTCAAGGTATTCGACCGATTACGGGATAATTACGTAAAATATTGTGCCAAGTTGGGTTAAACGTCTGATCCTGTAATTTTATTCAAAGAAAATACGGAAAAGAATCTCGATGTTCCAAACTGCTCAAAGCGGCATGAGATAAGGATTTTCCCATTGAACTCCTCAAAATTTAATGCGTTGCCCTGTTTTTTTTTACGAAAAAGTTGCGAAATGATTTTTTTAACTGTATGTTTGCGATATTAATTTTTTTTACAAACTAATGATAAAGTATTCTTTCTTATTTTTAATGTTATTTGCAGCCGTGTCCTGTTCAGGCGACAGGGAATTGAAAGTGTTGCAACTGAACACGTGGATTTATGGGAAAATAGTATCCGGCGGCGCGGAAGGCGTCGTAGATGTGATTGACCAGACAGACGCCGATGTGGTATTTCTGTGCGAACTGGACGCCGGCAGCGCCGATCCTCTATCCCAACGGATAGTGAAAGCGCTCGGCCAACGCGGGAAAACCTACTACAGCGACGGCAAAAATGTGCAAACCTGCATCCTGTCCAAATACGCCTTAGACAAGGTAGCCGTGCTCATTCCTACAAGAGAGCGCCACCGGCCGATAGTGAAAGCGAACATCTCCGTGAACGGAAGAACGGTGACACTCTATTCGGCGCATTTAGACCACCTGCATTACGCCCCGTATCTGCCCAAAGGTTATGGCGCATCCTCCTGGGCCAGGATAGACGCTCCAGTGTGCGACCCCGATTCCATCCTCGCAGCCAACCGTGTGTCATTGAGGGACGAAGCCATCAGAGCATTTATCCGCGATGCAAAAACAGAAACCGCTAAAGGGAATCTGGTAATTATCGGCGGCGATTTCAACGAGCCTTCGCATTTTGACTGGCAGGCCGACACCAAGGACATCCGCGACCACGGAGGAGCGGTAGTCAACTGGGACGTGTCGCTAATGTTGCAACAAGCCGGTTATGTGGACGCCTACCGTTACCTTTATCCGAATCCGCAAACGCATCCGGGCTTTACCTGGCCGGCGGGAAACGAAACAGCCCAACTGGAAAAACTCTTTTATACGCCGGACAAAGATGAACGGGAACGCATCGACTTCATTTATTACTATCCACAGCCGAATGTTCGACTGACTGCAATGAACATTGTAGGCCCCGCCGCCTCGGTGGAATGCGGTAAAATCACCCCCAACACCGCCGCCGACAAGCACATCGAAACGACAGGCGTGTGGCCGAGCGATCACAAAGGCAATCTGGCCGTTTTCAAAATTTCTTCCGCCACAGGTAAAACGCAGCCGCCACCGAAAGAAGAACTCGCCTTCGCCTTTCTCACCGACGTACACCTGAACGCCGCCAATAAAGGCGACGGGATGAACGGCCTGAAACAAGCTCTGGAACGGGTGAAGGATACTCCGGCGGAATTTGTTGTTTTCGGCGGTGATCTGGTGGACATCAGCGGCATGGGATGGAACATGTCCAAAGAAAAGGCAGACAGCATGTACAACGTCTTCAAGCAGACAACGGAACAGGCGGGAATACCTTATTTCCCTGCCATTGGCAACCACGACCGCTATTTTGACCCTGAAAACGGCTATACGATAGGAGATGAAATGTTCACGGCGCAATTCAACACCCCTTCCTATTATACTTTTGAGAAAAAAGGCGTGCGGTTTTTCGTGTTAAATTCCGTACAGGACGGGGACAGGCTGTGCATCGGTAAGGAGCAAATGGCGTGGCTGAAAAAAGAACTGAAGCAGGTATCGCTGGCAACTCCCATCGTGGTAGTGCAGCATGTTCCGGTGTATTCGCAATACTATCCCGTGGTGGACGGAAAATTCGTCCCTTGGGACGTTACCTGCAATTATAAGGAAGAATTGGATGCTTTCCGCAAACATAACCTGAAACTGGTTTTGCAGGGACATCAACACCTCTATGAAGAAATATTCGTACAAAACGTACGCTATATCACCGCAGGCGCCGTGTCCGCCGGATGGTGGTCGGGCGAGTTCCACGGTACGGAAGAGGGATTTTTGCTCGTCCGTATGCAACAACCTGACGGGCTGGAATGGGAATATATAGATTACGGATGGGAGCCGCGTAAATAATGAAAAAGTAAAAATGAATCCGTAACCGTTGCGAATAAACAGGCGGGCTACTACAGTGAGAACAGCAGGGTGGAAGCTACGTCGAACAAAATGATTTATCGGTATAATATTTGCAGTTGAAAAATTTGAAATAGCACCACCTCTTTTGTCAAACATAAATTGTATCACGTGAAAAAATTTCTCATCATAAGTTGCATGACGGCAGCGCTGTTTACCGCATGTGAAGGCCCGGCGGGGCCGCCGGGAAAGGACGGGCTGAACGGGCTGACGTCGGAATGGTATACGATCTCGTTGTCGGTAGAACAGTGGCAACTGGCCGGCGAAAGGAATCAAATAGGCTCTTATTATTACTGTTTGTTCAATGATATCGAACAATTGACCGAGTATATCTATGACGAGGGACTTATTCTTTGTTATTACGAATATATAGATGAGTTCGGTGATCGTGTGATGTCTCCCCTCCCTTTTACATTGTATAATATTGAAGTCATAGAAGGGGTGGAATATCCGTATGCCGTACAGTTTTCTTACGACGTGACGCCCGGTTCCATCGTCCTGAAGTTGACCTACAGCGATTTCCTGACAAGCGCACAGCCGCCTCAACCTTGCCTTTTTAAGCTTGTGCTGGTGTATTAAAGATCACTTTATCGACATCACAAAGGCGCCGTTGTTCACCGTACAGTGATAGCGGACGCCTGCCTGCGTACATTCTTTTGCCCAGCGTTCCGTGTTTTTCAGCGAGTTGGAAGCGTCTGCCACGATGGTTTCCGGCGAACAGCAGCGTATCAGTTCGGCGATTTCCGCACGGACGTTTTGCGTCAGCACGGCAACATCCGTATCAACATGGCGAATCATTTCGCCGGGTGGATGTACGCGGTCGAAAACGAGGATGCTTTTCCCTGCAAAGCGGATAAGATGATCTGCGATTTGCAGGTCGGGTTTGTCCGGCACGGGAAGAAAAGCGCTGTCTAACGGATACAGGGTTACGTCCTGCAGTTGCATTGCCACGTGCGCGTTGGCCGTCAAATATTCGGGCTGAAAGGATTCATTCCGGCCGCGGTAGCAGATCACGTCCCGTCGTCCGTTGATGAATTGCAAAAGAGTGTTGCCCGGAGAATGATATACGATTAGCTGCTTGCGCGATAAATCGCGATAATCGCGCAGAGTGGAACCGGTTACCCATACCAGACAAAAACCAAGCGCAGCCACGAGAAACTTCTTACGACGAGTAGCCATCCACGCCAGCGTACAAATCATCAAGATATAAAAAAGAAAAACCTCCCACGCCTGAAAGAACACCGGACTGATTACGCTTCCGGGAAATTTCTCAATGAAAAACACGGATGAATTGAGGAGATAAATGAGCTTTTCGTACAGTTGCCCCCAAAGTGTCGCCAATACAGGCGTCGGCGACAAAGCAAAAAGGATCACGGCCCCGTAGATGATAAGAGAAGCCAACGGAACGGCGATAAAATTGGAGAGCAGGAAATAACCCGGAAATTGGCAGAAGTAGTAAAGCGAAACAGGAGCCGTGCCGATTTGAGCCGCCAGCGAAGTGCAAGCAAGTTTCCACAGTTTCTCGGTCAGGTAATACTTGCAATCTATTAAGCGATAAAGTTTAGGATAGAGATATACAATGGCAAGCACAGCCATGTAGGAAAGTTGAAACCCCACCTCATACAGATTGGCGGGATTGAACAACAACAGCAAAAATGCCGACACGGCTATGCTGTTGTAGATATAAGCCCTTCGGTGAAAGCTTTTACCGATGACAATAATGGAAAACATCACGGTAGCGCGTGATACGGATGGAGACATCCCTGTAACAACGGCATACGTCCACAGTAGCCCCAGCATGATAAGCGCCCATGCGACTTTGGAACTTTGCAGAAAGGGGATCCGCCCCAGCAATAAAACGAGGATAAAGTAAAAGACGCCCACATGCAGTCCCGATACGGCCAACACATGCATGGCGCCGGAAGACGAATAGGCCGACAGTAAATCGTCATTCATATAGACTCTGTAACCGAGCGTAAGCGCACAAACGACCGCAAGTTCATTGCCTTCAATGCCCGACCGCCGGTAACAGTCCAGCAAAATGTCGCGAATACGATTGGGTATGTTTTGCAAAGGACTTTGGGCATAGCTCCGTGACAGTGTCCATTTATCGCTTTCCACAAAAGCGCTTCTGCCGATATGCTTTCTTTTCAAGTAGGCGGCATAGTCAAATTCATAGGGATTACCGGCGTTACGTATCGGTCGAAGGATGGTTTCGACGAACAGCAAATCGCCCTGCCGAAGTTTCAAAGAAAGACTATCCTTTCTCAAATACAGCAGAAGTTTTTCATCCTTGCGCATCCATGTGCTGTCCGTCATTACGGCAGTGAGTCTGACGGTAGCCTTCACGCTGTTTTCCCGTTCAACAGGCGGTTCCTCAACGACGATTGCAAACACCCCTTGCTCGGTCAGGGGATTAGGGGTGTAATCGTGCAGCACGACCGTTGCCATGCCGGTTACCAGCAAAATCAAATCGCAACACAGGCCGAACACCCATGTCCGGTGACGTCCCCATCGATCCATCCGCCGTTGTATCAGAAAAAGTGCAAGAAACAACAAAAGGAACGCCCCTGCAAGTGTGCCAAACGGAACAGGAATATGGAAAGCCAACAATATCCCTGCTGTCAAAGGCAACAAAAGACGACAAAAAGGCGATTGATGAAAAAATGCAATCATAATGCACGTTGAATCCAAAAACAAAAATATCAAAAAAAAGTTTATGATGTTAAAAAAATACTACTTTTGCAGTTGGAAATAAGAAAAAGACTTTTCGGGGAGAAGGGGTTTTTACCACTTCTTCAGAAAAGAAATGTTGTAATAAATTTGTTTAATAAAGTATTAATTTCTGTCCGAAGAAAAGGGTATACTAAAAAGAAGTTGAGCAAATTTATGCTCGACTTCTTTTTTTTGTATTTTTGTAGGAAAATGAGAAAATAATATGAGACACAATAATAAAATCAATCATTTAGGTCGTACTCACGCTCACAGAGAATCTTTATTCTCGAATATGGCAGTTTCTTTGATAATGCACAAACGCATATTTGTAACATTGGCAAAAGCAAAAGAACTTCGCTGTTATATTGAGCCTATAATTACAAAGAGTAAAACAGACACAACCCATTCCCGACGTATAGTTTTTAGCAAATTACGTGATAAATACGCAGTAACAGAGTTATTTCAAAATGTTTCTCAAAAAATTGGCGACCGTCCGGGTGGATACACTCGTATCATAAAAACCGGTAATCGAAAAGGTGATAACGCTTCAATGTGCTTTATTGAATTGGTTGACTATAATGAATTGATGTTGAAAGATGTCAAAAAAGCTACAACGAGAACACGTCGTTCAAGAGGCGGAAGACAGAAAACTATTGAGGCAATAGAAACAAAAAAGGTTAGTAACGCAGCTATTCCACAAGTTGCTTATGAGAGTGCTAAAATAGTTCAATTAGTTGGATTTAGAGAAATATATCGGGAACAAGAAATCCCAACAATAGAATCTCTTTTAGTAAATATTCCAAGAGAAAAAATAATCGATGTTGCGAAATGTCTCATAAATTTGTACAAAAACGCCGATATTAACGGTATGCAGAAATTTTTCTCTTCTCAAAACAAAACCTTAAAAGACGACTTTAATAATCGTTTTTCAAAATTACAAATATCCAAACCTAATGTGTCTTTTAATTTTTGTGCAATTCAAACAGCCACAGAGCTGTTGAAACAATCATTTGCAATACCATATAAGCAACAAGAGGCAATTGAGGCTGGTTTTGAAGAAAATATATTGAAGGCAATACTTGTAATCAATGATAGAATCATGGATTTTAAACCCAAAATACCTGTAAGCGACCCACAAGAACAATTAGCAGAATTGATGGTTGTCAATTCCTTTTCTCAAAAGGATATTAATAATTTTGATTATAATGAGGTCTTTAGAGAGGCTTTTACAAAAAGCCTTGATTTGTTTGAATACATATCAACCGATACTTATTTTACTCCTATATATCAACGATTTTTAGGCAAACTACAAATCAATGATTACAAAGAATATATAACAACCATATTGGGATTATTTGGAATTATTCGCCAAAACGTACAGCAAAATAAGCAAAATAATGAGCCTGAACAATGGGCGGGTACATTTCAGTATGACCCTGCAAATGATACTGATAAATTAATTCACACAAGCGTTTTAGATTATATATCTATCCCTGTAAATAAGGATGTGGCTCTATCTGAAAACGAAGACTATAAAGTTTTTAGAGATAAGCCATTAATAAAAATACCTGATAGTTCTTATGAAATTGTTAATGTCGGGTTTTTATTGGAACGTCTGTTTTCAAGTCTGTATTTCGATTTTAAAACCATTGCAAAAGAATTGGATTTGAGCGATTTTGAAGGTAAGTATAAAGAAAATTTTATGGAAAAAACATTGCTTTGCAAATATCTTGAAATGATAAATCAATCAAAAAGATATATGGCAATGAGCAGTGAAGATTCTTTGAAAATCAGCACATCAAGAGGAGAACCCGATTATTATCTGAAATCAAAGGATGATAATGTTATATTGTTTGAAAACAAAGACATATTGATTAATGGAGCAGTTAAAGAATCAAGAGATTTAGATAAAATAATTGCTGAATATAAAAATAAGTTACTTTTAAAAACCCATAGTAATGGAAAATCTCTCAACAATCCTAAACCTGAAGGGATTGGACAATTAGTTGAGCAAATCAAGAAAATACAAGGAGAAAACGCTTTTTGGGATAAATATGTTGCGAAAGAAAGTAAAATTTATCCGGTTCTTGTTGTAGGTGATTCAAAAATTTTACCTGATGGACTGACTTTTCTGATGCAAAAATGGTATGAAGAACGTTGTTTTTCAGAAAAAGTCAATACAGCTAATTTACTCCAACTGATAGTAATGTCTATTTCTACTCTATTACTCTATTCTAAAGAATTTGAAGAAAAAGGATTCGAGCATTATTTTGAAGAATATTATTCAAGTATTAAAGCAGCAAAAGAGAGAAATAGTGGAGATGTATTACAAAATGCAGTAAATGCAACTCTTTCTTTTTCTGATTATATGCAAAAGGCTCATGTAAAGAATTTTGTAGATATTTTTAATTTATATAAAGGAAAATTATTCCCAGGGCATAAAAAATAATAAACTTTTTCATCCTGTTCACAAAGGTATATTCCAAGAAAAAAACGGCAAGCCTGAACCCTTCTGGTTTCCTCAAAATTTCTTCCTTTCCGGTACGGAAAGGAAGAAATTTTGGGAAAGGCTTGCTTTATTTTTTCTTTTCATAAGAGGGTTGTTTACAAGATGAAAAAGAAATGGATTATTCAAACGCCGGAAAATAATTGTCGTTCAACATCTTTTCAATAT
>JAIRLS010000143.1 GCA_031259205.1 Bacteroidales bacterium
AAAACCATCCGGAAAACCGCCCTCCGGACACTCCCGCCGATCCCCTTCCGCTCGCGTCAGGCCTGCTGCTCGCCGCCCTCATTGCGCTTTTCGCATGGATGAAATTGAGGGAAAAGAAAAAATAACGGCCTCCTTCCGATCATCGCGATGGATAGTGTAAAAATCGGCAGTTTAATTTTTATGGGCACCTCTAAAAACTCATTATCGGATTAAGGATAATAAAAATATTGTTGATCACAGATTTTCATGTATAATTTCTACCCTAAATATGATTTTGGGATATATGATATAATTTATTTATTTACAGATATATGTTAAAAATAGCGTGAATAATTTGTCGATTTATTAGGGTTGCAAATATATATTTTAGGGTTAATTCTTTTTTTGAGGTGCTATGAAAAACAATTCTTCTGACCTCCACTATAGTGCGAATGTAGAGACGCACGGCGTGCGTCTAAAATCGTTTTGGAGAATGCGGAACGTCCTGAAAGGACGTAATTTTCATAACCGCATGTCGTTGACATGCGGTTATGAAAATCAAGTCCCTCCGGGACTTTTAAGAGGGATGGGAAGAAAGCGGGAAACAAAATACGGATGGAACAGTCCACTGACCCATAGCGCCTCAAAAAAAGAATTAACCGCTGTTTTTATTTTTTGTTTTATTATGAAAAACATCTATTTTTGGCCTTTGTTTTTTTAGTTGCAGAACCAAGTTCCTGACTTGTGGACGCGCGTCCGCAGGACGTGTTTTCGTGTGGTATAAAAAATGATGGCATGGAAAAAAAGTTGACGGTATGAAGAAAATTTTGATGGTGATTGGAATGATCTGTGTCGGATGGGGCAATTTGTCGGCACAGACGGTACAGGTTACCGGAACGGTAACGGACGAAAACGGCGACCTGCTGCCGGACGCTTCGGTGCGTGTAAAAGGCTCGACGGCAGGAACGACGACAGACAGTATCGGTAAATATACCATTACCGTTGCGGGCGACGCCGTACTGATCTTTTCCTTTGTGGGCATGGTAACGCAGGAGATAGAAACAGGAGGCCGAAGCACGATTGACGTATCGCTGCAAACAGGCCTCCAGATGGATGAGGTGGTGGTGACGGCGCCGGGGATCTCACAGGAGAAGGAAGCGCCGGGATATGCGGTACAGGAAGTCAAATCGGCACAAACGGTACAGGTTACCGGAACGGTAACGGAAGAAAGCGGCGACCTGCTGCCGGGCGCTTCGGTGCGTGTAAAAGGCTCGACGGCAGGAACGACGACAGACAGTAACGGTAAATATACCATTACCGTTGCGGGCGACGCCGTACTGATCTTTTCCTTTGTGGGCATGGTAACGCAGGAGATAGAAACAGGAGGCCGGAGCACGATTGACGTGTCGCTGCAAACAGGCCTCCGGATGGATGAGGTGGTGGTGACGGCGCTGGGGATCTCGCGGGAGAAGAAAGCGCTGGGATATGCGGTACAGGAAGTCAAAGCCGACCAGTTGACGCAAGCGGCCAATCCCAGTCTTGCAACCGCTTTGCAGGGAAAAACGTCGGGGTTGAGCATCAGGCCATCAAGCGGAATGCCGGGCGCGTCTTCTCAAATCACCATTCGGGGAGCGCGTTCCTTTGACGGGAACAATACCCCCCTGTATGTAATTGACGGAATGCCGGTGGCTTCGACATACGATATATCAACCATTGATGGAATCACGGGCACCGACTTTTCCAACCGCGCCATTGATTTTGATCCCAATGACATCGAATCGGTCAATATTCTTAAAGGGCAGGCTGCTTCCGCACTGTACGGCCTCCGCGCGTCCAACGGCGTGATTGTGATTACCACCAAAAGCGGAAAAGGACTGGCTAAAGGCAAAGCTCATGTTACCTTCAACAGCAGTGTCGGTTTTGATGTTATCAGCCGTTATCCGGAGTTGCAAACGAAGTATGCCCAAGGTTCGGGAGGAATCTATTTTCCACAAACATCGTATTCATGGGGGCCGCTGATTACCGAACTCCCAGACTCCCCGTCATACGGAGGCAATACGGTAAATTCCCACACCGGCAGAGACGGGATGAAACCGGGGATGTACTATGTCCCTCAACGGGCCAATGCAGGATTAGACCCCTGGGTAACGCCGCAAGTGTATAATAATGTGAAAGAATATTTTGAGAGGGGGTTAATGTGGAATAATTTTATCAATGTGGCACAGTCGCTGGAAAGTTCATCCTATTCCGTATCTTTGGGCAGTTCCACGCAAACGGGCATTGTTCCATCGACCGGCATGGACAGGTACAATGCCAAAGTGAATGCGGAAACCCAACTGTCCCGAAACTGGAAATCGGGTATCACTTCCAGTTATGTGAGTACCTCTGTCAGCAAAATGCCCTCCGCCAACGACGGAATTATGGCTCAAGTGTATCCGGCGCCTTCAAGTTACAACCTGGCAGGCATACCGTGTTATTACGAAAATAACCCGACACGTCCGAACAATTATCGGGCAGGGTCTTTTCCCAATCCCTACTGGGCAATCGACAATCTTGACTTTACCGAAAAAACCGACCGCTTTTACGGCAGCGCTTTCATCGAATTTTCCGCCGACTTGTCGGATCATCAGGTATTGAAAGTAAAATACCAGCCGGGAGTGGATTTTTACACATCCAATTACGAGGACATGTGGGGGTATGGTATTAAAGGCTCGAACAGCAACGGGCAGGTGGAAAACTACAATATCTCCAACATGACTTTTAATTCGTGGCTAACATTGAACTACGACTGGAGAATCAATGAAACATGGCGGCTGGACGCCATGCTGGGCAATGAAATACTGCAAAACAACAGTCATTATGTTTATGCGTACGGCGCAGGATTCCAGTTTCCGGGATGGAACCACATAAATAATTCCATCTCGAAAAACACCGACCGGTATTATGTCAAAGACCGTACCGCAGGGTTTTTCGGGAGCTTTTCCCTGTCGTACGGCAACATGCTGTTCTTGACGGCCACCGGCCGGGAAGACATTGTATCGGCCATGCCGCGCAATAACCGTTCCTACTTTTATCCCTCCCTTTCGCTGGGCTTTATCCTGACGGAACTGGACGCCCTGAACCACAACCCTGTTCTGGACTATGCCAAATTAAGGGCGTCCTATGCCGAAGTCGGACAGGCGGGCGACGGAACAAACGCCTACAAAACCAATTTTTACAGCGTACCCGAATACGGCGGCGGTTTTTATGCCATCACGCCGCTGATGTATCCTGTCAACGGAACCAATGCCTATGCCCCTTCCTGGAGGATATATGATCCCCGTCTGACGCCTCAAAATACAATATCCTTCGAATTGGGATTCGACGCCGGTTTATGGGACAATACCGTCAGACTGAATTATACCTTTTCCCGACAGAATGTGAAAGACCAGATTTTCGGCGTACCCCTTGCCGGTTCTACGGGAGCGGCCGAATATGTAACCAATGCGGGCAAACTTCACACGAATACGCATGAAATCACGCTGGGGCTTAATCCCGTCCGGACAAAATTCCTTCACTGGGAACTGGCCTTTAATTTCACCAAAATGTCCAACCGTGTGGATGAACTGGCAGAAGGAGTGGAAAGTATCATGCTGGGCGGCTTCACTACACCTCAGGTACGCGCCGGCGTACAGGACGAATACCCTGTCATTTACGGCACAAGTTACAGGAGAAACGACCAGGGGCGTATCACAGTAGATGATTATGGCGTTCCCATGGCAGGCGAACCGCGGGTAATCGGACAGGTAGCTCCCGATTTTCTGCTGGGCTTCAACACCACGCTCAGAATATACAAATTAACCGTATCAGCAGTCCTTGACTGGAAGTCGGGCGGGCAAATCTACGGCGGTACCAACGGATTGCTCGATTATTACGGCGTGAGCAAAAAAACCGAAGACCGCGGCGAAGGATCATTTATCTTTGACGGTGACAAAGAAGACGGAACAAAAAACGACGTTGCAATAAAAGGCGCCACTGAATGGGAAATATTTTTTCAGGCCGTCAATGACAACATTGACGAATCGTCCATATATAACAATTCCTTTATCAAGTTGCGCGAAATAGCGCTTTCCTGTCCGATCGTCAATAAAGACCATTTTCAGGCCAGCTTGAATGTCTTTGCAAGAAATCTTCTGTTATGGACCAACTTTCCCAATTTCGACCCGGAAGCGACTCAGGGAAATACCAACATGACAGGGGCCTTCGAACGCTTCTCGTTACCCCAGACAAGCAGTTACGGACTGGGCTTAACCATCAAATTTTAAAACGCCATTCTAAATTATATCAAGATGAAAAAGTATGGAATCATAGTCGTCTTTACAGCCGCTACATTTGCGGCCGGCGGATGCACGGAGGATATCATGGACGACATCAATAAAGATAACAGCAAAGCTTTGTATGTTTCCGCAAAATCCATTGTGTCGGAACTGATCACCTCAACAGCCTTTTCTACCACAGGAGGCGATTTTTCACTCTACGCTTCCATATATATGGAGCATGAAACGGGTGTCCACGGTCAGGTGTTCAATGCCGAAACCCGTAAGGGCGAACCCGCTTCTTCCACAACGTATGATAACGCATGGGTAAGTACCTATACCAATATTAAAAATGCCAAACTGGTGATAGCCAAATGTACCGAGGCCGGAGGATTAGACGAAGGCAATGAAGTTACGCTGGGAATAGCCAAACTTTTGCTGGCCTGTAATGCCGCCATACTGACCGATCTGTTCGGTGACGCGCCGTTCACCGAAGCCGGCGAAACGAATCCCGACGGAACGCCCAGATACATGCAACCCAGAATTGAGAAACAGGAAGACATCTATAAAGACGTCCTGAAACTGATAGACGAAGCCCTTGTCTGTTTTAACGGTACGGATAACGGGGTCAACGGAAGTACAGGCGCCAACGACTACATTTACGGAGGCAACAAAGAACAGTGGAAAAAAGCGGCTTACGGTTTAAAAGCCCGCTATACCATGCGTCTGTTGGGAAGAAGCCTCAATAAAAATACCGACCTGCAAAATATCATATCCTTTGTAAATAATTCTTTCACCGACGCGGGCGAGGAGTTCAAATTTGACCACTATGACGGCGAAACAAACGTAAATCCCCTGTTCGGCTTTAACTATAGCCGCGAGGACTTTGGCGCAAGTCGAAGCCTGCTGGAAAAATTTGTGGGATTAAACGACCCGAGAGCATCCCGGTATTTTACGACCACTGCGAAGATGATTACCGACCCGAGCAAAGTATTCGCAGCGCCCAACGGCAATCCCGAACAAGGTCAGGGGAATTACGATTTGTCGCTTGTCAGTTATGCCATCACTGCACCTACCCAATTGTTGAGTTATCACGAATTACAGTTTTTAAAAGCGGAAGCCCTTGCACGACTTGGCGGCAACGACAATATCAACGAGGCCAAAGCCACTCTTAAAAAGGCCGTTATCGCCGGTTTTGCCAACCTGCAAACAGCAGTCGACGCCGCGCTGGACTGGTGGGAAATTGAAAGCAATGCCGACTTGAGCGCTGATGTAGCGGAAACCTATTTTAACGATGAAGTGGAACCAAGATTTGACGCCCGTCCGTTGCAGGAAATTGCCGTTCAAAAGTATCTCGCTTTTGCAGGCGCATCAGGCGAAGCCATTGAAGCGTACAATGATTACAGGCGCTGGAAGTATATGGGTGAAGATTTTATTACATTAGCCAATCCGCACAATGCCATTCTATTCCCTAAACGCTTTTCGTATGGCGTAAGCGATGTGACGAATAATCCTGCCATTCGCGAAGCCTACGGAAACGGGCAATATGTTTACAGCGAACCGGTATGGTGGGCAGGCGGAA
>JAIRLS010000107.1 GCA_031259205.1 Bacteroidales bacterium
TATGCTGAAGCATACGGTTAATCAAGTATCGTCGCTGCGCGACTTTGCGGCAAAAACGTCGTTCGTCATTGTGACTGCAAGGAACGAAGCAAGAAGTAATTCATCCCTTCATGTTCGCACCTTAGATTTGCATCCTGGAAAGAAAATGACGATGCGACAATTTGAAATGCACCCGTCGAAAGTTGAAAGTCGAAAGTTGAAAGTCGAAAGTCGAAAGTCGAAAGTCGAAAGTCGAAAGTTGAAAGTCGAAAGTTGAAAGTCGAAAGGCGAAAGTCGAAAAGCCCTTTTTCCGGCAGGTTTTTGGAGTATCTGTTCGGCTTTGGTTTTGGTTTTGGTTTTTCACAAACCGCATCAGCGCGGCGCCTGTTTGACGCTGTGGGGAGGTACGTCAGGGACGGCGAAAGGTTCCTGCTGGCTCAGGCAGTGGAAACTTCCGCCCCCCCAAATGAGGTCTGTCGAGTCGATTCCCGTAACGCGCCGGTGCGGAATGCAGGTTTCGAGGATTTGAAGCGCTTTTTCATCCTGCCTGCGCCGGAACACGGGTACAATGAGGGCGTCGTTGGTAAAATAGAAGTTGGCATAGGAAGCCGGTAGCCGCTGCTGTTGGTATATCACCGGATCGGGCATGGGTAATTCGATGATATTGAGTTGGCGTCCGTTGAGCAGGCGCATTTTTTTCAGCAGTTGCAGGTTGTGTTGCAACTGCCGGTAATTGGGGCTTTTTTTGTTGTGTTCCACCACAGTCGCCACCGTGTCGGGGGCGATAAAGCGTGTCAGGTTGTCCACATGTCCGTCGGTGTCGTCGCCTGCAATGCCTTCTTCCAGCCACAATACCTGTGACACGCCGTAGTATTGATGGAGATACTGTTCGATTTTGCCTTGCGAGAGATGCGGATTGCGGTTGGGATTCAGCAGACAGGAGCGGGTGGTAAGCAGAGAGCCTTCTCCGTTGAACTCCACCGAGCCTCCTTCCATGACGATGTTCGGCCGGTATGCCGGTAAGGAGAGGCGCCGGGCAATAGCGCCGGCAATACGGTTGTCTTTTTTGCAAGGGTATTTTCCGCCCCATGCGTTAAACTCCCAGTCCACTATCGCTTTCTGCGCGGTACGGGGATGGATCACGAAAGCGGGGCCATGGTCTCTGCACCACACGTCGTCGTTTTCGCAGTCGAACAGTTCCGTCCGGCTGTCGCTGATCCCTTCCTCCCTCAATTGCTCTTCGAGTTGCTCCCTGAAACCGGCAGGCACATTGATCCGCACTTTTTCGGCGGCGGCAATCTCGGCGATAAACCGCAAATAAGCAGGATAAACCGAAGGTAACTTTCCGGGAAAGGAGGATTCGTTGTACGGGTACGTCAGCCATGTGGCCTCGTGCCGCATCCACTCGGCAGGAAAATAAAAACCGTCTTCAAAAGGCGTATTCATGGCTACTGTTCATCAAAAAATGCCGCTTCACGATATATTTGCGCCACAGCGTTAGCGTTGATATGTTTGAAATCCTGCCTGCGCGTGGTCACTATGACGCCGGCCATGTCTATCGCGCCCGGGCTGACCGCCAAATCATCTTTATCCGCAAAACAGGCGTCAGGGTGATCTTTTTTTCTCGGAATAACGACGATCTCCCATTTCCCGTCGAGGTGCCGGCAGTAAACGTTCATTGCGGGCGCTTCGTCCGCAGCGGGCAATTGCCGGTAAACATCGGCAAAGATTTTGCACATGGTTTGCCGTTCTTCCGACGAGAAATAGTAATATCGTCCACAGAAAGCGGTATCCGTGTGGTATCCGGTTTTCTTTCCCGACAGGCGGTCGTTCAGCAGGGCTTCCAGCGGCGTATGCCCTGCTTCGACGGCTTGAAAGTGAAAATGGTCGGGAGTGGAAGCGCCGCAACAGGGGCTGCTGTAAAGAACCAGAAAGTTTTTCAGGTATTGCGCCCAATCCAGCATGTCGGGTATCCGTCCGTCGATGAGTTGCGGCAGGTGGCGGCTGTCGGCAATCATCAAATGCTTGGGCAGTACCGGACAGGGGTTGAGCAACAGATGATAGTCGCCGCGTATCATGCACAATTGTTCCGGAGGACGGTGGGCGGCGCACAAAAAGCAAGGCAGGAAGGCCGTCGGCGGTTCATCGGCGGAAGCGGCTACCGGTCGTATTCCCGAAGGATTATACTGCACTTTGACCGTAAACCGGTTTACGGTTACCGATTTGCAGGGTATCGTGTCCAATCCGAGAAATCGTGCGCCGGCTTCCGGCCACGAAGACAATTGGCGGCGAATAAAAGTTTCGACTTCGGCAGGAGTCTTCTCGGACATTGCCTTTCCGCACAGAACGGACAATTCCGTTGTCAAATTCCGGTTGGCGGTAATAATGCTGTTTAATTCTTTGCGAAGCGTGCTTCTTTGTATCAGCACTTTCAGGTAAAAATACAGCCCTACAACAGGAATCGCCCACATCAGCACCCGGAGTCGGTTACTGATGTTCATCTGCCAGTTTTTCAGCGATACGCCGGGGTATTCATCTGCCGATTCCCTGATAAGGCTTATATCGGCTTTTCGGATGACCGTCTGCACATGGTCGTACAGGCGTCCGATACGGTCTAATGTTTCGTCCTGCTGTCGCCGTATGATACCGGCAAATCGTGTTTTTCCGGATAGATGGTCTGTGATGTAAAAGTGGCAGAGTTGCGAGAGGTTTTCCATCATCCGGATCATGCGTTCCGGTTGCAGTTCCTCGTTGTCGAAGGAGACGGCGTTCTCCGGACGCAAGGGGCGACGGACGGCAAACAACCATCCCAACACTTCGGAGATGATGTTCATGTACATTTCCTTGTTGAAGATGGCCGAATCGCGGGTGGCCTTGTAGGTGAGAAAAATGCTGATCGGCATTACGACAGCCGTGGACATCCACATGCCGGTCAGCGGCGAGAGCGCCCCTCCCTTTGCCGCTTTTTCTCCTATCATGGAGATGACGTAATACAGGACGAAAAAGAGAACGGCAATGATGATGGGCGTTCCCAGTCCTCCTTTACGGATAATAGCGCCCAGCGGAGCGCCGATAAAGAAAAGTACGATGCAGGCAAGCGACAGGGAAAACTTCCGGTGCCATTCCATATCATAGCGCCGGAATTGATAGCTGAGGTTTTCACGTTCGAACATCAGTCCTATGAACTGGTCTTTTTGCGTGCGGGTGTCGGAGATGGCTTTCTGCAAGTTCACCAGCCGTTGCGCCTTGGATAACTGCGCAAATGCGGACGCGAGATCTTCCGGTATTTTTGCCCGTTGCGCGCTGTCCGGCTTCGGCAGGTGCGTGGAAACTCTTTCAAAGGCAGGCTTGGTCATTGCCCGTATCTGATTTTTTTGATTTTCCATGATCAGCGACAGCGAATCGGTGGTATAGGTCAACTGGTTCAGGTTCATCATCGCATAGCCTTTCTTGAAAATCTGCTCGTCCGACCGTGAGAAGTCAAAGTTGGGCAATGCCATCCGAAAAATTTGTTTATCAAATACCTGCCGGCTGAAAGGATGGTTGTTATTTTTTTTGTTAACGGTTTTTCGATCGACCATTTCGTTGTAACGGTGTCCGCTGAAAAGGGTGATTTCGAGAAAACGCTTGTCGGAGGTGAGCGCCATCTGTCCCGAATCGGCCAGCACCACCGAGATATTGCCGATGCCTTCCGTATGATCGTATATCCTGAGATCGTACAGCATGTTGGTGTTATAATTTTTTTTGCCGATGCGGATGCTGTAACCGTCGACGAGATTGGAAAATACCCCTTCGCGAAGTTGCAGTTCGGGGCGCTGCCGACGGATTCCTTCCAAGAGGGCGCGCATTTTAAGGGTCGCTACAGGGGATACATTGTTGGCAAACAGGAAAGCCGCCGCTGCAATGACTATTGACATGACCACCAGCGGGAAGACAATCCGTTGCAAGGAGATCCCCGACGCCTTGAAAGCGATCAACTCGCAGTTTTCACCCAGACTGCTCATGGTAAAAATCGAAGCAACCAATACCGCCAGCGGAAAAGACATCGTCGTCAGATTGACGGAAGAATACAGCAGAAATTCCCCTATAATGGACAATTCCAACCCTTTTCCTATCAGTTCGTCTACGAACTTCCACAGCGTCTGCATCAGCAAAATAAAAGTCGCAATGAAGAACATCAGGACAAAAGGCCCGATGAACTGTTTTATCATGAATCGATGAAGTATTTTCATTCTGTTTTTATTCGGTATGACGTCTGTTTTCAGGCTGTAAAAGTATAAAAAAAAACTGAAATATAATCCACCTGTTATTCTTCACGGGTGTATTTCAAATGGTCGCATCGTCATTGCAAACATGAAGGGATGAATTACTTCTTGCTTCGTTCCTTGCAGTCACAATGAAGAACGACGTTTTTGCCGCAAAGTCGCGCAGCGACGATACTTGATTAAGGGGGCGTCTCAAAAGCACGCAGATGACGCAGATGATGTGGATTTGCACAGATAAAAACGAGGCGTACAAAACGAAAGAAGTTGATTATCCATAAAATAAAAATCTGCGTTCC
>JAIRLS010000157.1 GCA_031259205.1 Bacteroidales bacterium
TGTTGTTCGGGATATTTTCGCGATGTGATTCGATGGGTGAAGTATGCGACGGGATGCGTGAATTGGGTAGTAATCGAAGGACGGCGAGCGTACGCCAAACGGACAGGGAGTAAAAACAAAATTCAAAAGTCCTGAATTGAAAATCGACAAGTGCATTTCAAATTGTCGGCAAGCCGGCTTGCCGACAGTTGAAATACACCCCTTTTCCTCCGGCGGCAATAAATCCGTTATATTTCGATGATATCGCCGCTATTCAGGACGTCGTCCACACAACGCACGGGCGATCCGGCTTTTTGCCGTGCGATTTGTTCCTCCATCAGCCGGTCGAAAGAGGGCGCTTCCACAGAACGAATAACCCCCGTCGCCATGGGAAAATGCGGGGGCGTCATTTTGGCGATCATTATTTGCAGGGCAGGATCGGGATCGGAAGGGTTGTGCACGAGGATATCATCCATGGTGACGCCGTTTTTCCCCAGTTCCACTACTTCGAGATGCAGTCCGTTCAGACGGATGCCCTTAGTTTTGTCTTTTCCGAAGAGCAGGGGTTGTCCTGCTGCGAGTTGTATCTGGTGGTCGTCGCGGAACTCTCTGCCTGTCACTTGCGCATGGGTTTTGTCGGCAAAGATGATACAGTTTTGCAGTACTTCCACTACCGCCGTACCACGGTGCAAAGCCGCCTCTTCCAGAATTTCCGTCATGTATCTTGGGATATTGTCGGCGACGCGGGCGAAGAAAGTGCCCTGGGCGCCCATTACCAGATCGGCCGGATTGAACGGTGCCTCTATTGTTCCGCAGGGCGACGTCTTGGTGATTGACCCTGTGGGCGTTGTGGGTGAAAACTGTCCTTTGGTAAGCCCGTATATTTTGTTATTGAAAAGGATAACGGTCATATCTATGTTGCGGCGGATGGCATGTATGAAATGGTTGCCTCCGATGGCCATAGAGTCGCCGTCGCCGGTATTTACCCAAATGCTGAGGGCCGGGTTGGCGATTTTCATTCCCGAAGCGATAGCGGCCGCGCGGCCGTGTATGCCGTGGAAGCCATAGGTATCGACATAGTACGGGAAGCGCGACGAACAGCCGATACCCGACACGACCACAAAATTTTCCTTGCGGTAACCGACTTTCGGAAATACTTGTGTAACCGAACTCAAAACGGCATGATTCCCGCATCCGGGACACCATTTGACCATCTGGTCGCTCATAAAATTGCTTTTTTCCAGCGTTGTTTCGCTTTTGGGGATTCTTTCGTCAGTTCTTTTCATTTTCATTCATTAAGTGATCCGTCAGTTTTTGTACAATCTCTTCCACGAGGAAGGGCTGCCCCTGCACTTTATTTACCTGTCCGCAGGGGAATTGCGGGTATGTCATGCGCAGGTAGTTGACAAACTGCCCGTTATTAAGTTCGCAGACGATTCGTTTTTTGTATTTTCCGAGTATTTCCGCCGTATTGAGGGGCAACGGCATGATATGCCTGAAATGTGCATGTCCTGTTGTAATGCCTTTTTTGTTCATTATCTCGGCGGCAGCGCGGACGGTTCCGTAAGTGCCGCCCCAGCTTATCAGCAGCAGGTCGCCTTCGGGGGCGCCTTCAACGGTTTGTTTTGCGATATGGTTGGCCACACGTTCCACTTTTTCTTTGCGGAGCTGTACCATTTTTTCATGGTTCAGCGCATCGGTGGACACGCTCCCTTTGCCGTCGGTTTTTTCCAGACCTCCGATGCGGTGCAGCAGTCCCGGCGTTCCGGGCAATGCCCACTGTCTGACCAGCGTTTCCGGATCGCGGCGATACGGCAGATATTCGGCAGTGCCGGCCTGAGCGATGGGCGGCGTGATGGGCGGCAGATCTTTCACTGCCGGTATTTTAAACAGTTGCGAACCGTTGCCGATATATCCGTCGCTCAGCAGAATCACCGGCGTCATGTGTTCCATGGACAGTTTGGCGGCTTCGTAGGCAGAGTAGAAACAGTCCGTCGGCGAGGAAGCCGCGATGACGATACACGGACATTCGCCGTTGCGACCGAAAAGCGCCTGATAAAGATCGCTTTGCTCCGATTTGGTAGGCATTCCGGTTGAAGGGCCGCTACGTTGCACATCGACAATGACCAGGGGCAACTCCGTAATGACCGCCAGTCCCAAAGCTTCGCTCTTGAGGGAAAAACCGGGGCCTGACGTAGTGGTAACAGCCAATGAACCGGTAAAAGCGGCTCCAATAGCGGAACAGACGCCGGCAATTTCGTCTTCTGCCTGAAAAGTCTTTACCCCCAGCGCCCTGTATTTTGACAGTTCCACTAAAATATCGGTAGCCGGAGTGATGGGGTATGATCCCAGAAACAGCGGACGTCCCGATTTTTCAGCAGCGGCCATGAATCCCCATGCCGTAACCACATTGCCTGTTGCGTTGCGATATTTTCCTTTGTCGAGTGGCGCCGGACTTACATGGAAGACAGAGGGCAGCCACTCGTCATTATCTGCGTAACTGTAGCCCGCTTCCAGCGCCAGTCGATTGTTATTCAGTACCTGCGGATTTTTCCCGAATTTGTCGTCCAGGTATTTCAGCGTGGAGGCCAGACTTTTATTGAACAGTTGCAGGAGAATACCCAGCACAAACATGTTCCGGCTTTTGTCCATGGATTTGACGTCTGCGCCGGTATCCGACAGGGCTTCGCGCGTAAGGCGGCTGACAGGCGCTTTAAAAACCCGGTAGGCTTCGAGGCTGCCGTCGTCCAGCGGATGGGAGGTATATCCCGACTTGTCCAGCGCGTTCCTGTCAAAAGCATCCTCATTGACAATGATCGTGGCTCCCCGTTTGGTGTTTTCCAGATTGGCTTTCAGCGAAGCCGGGTTCATGGCCACCAGCACGTTACAGTGATCGCCCGACGTATGAATTTTATTTCTTCCGATATGTACCTGAAATCCGGAAACGCCGGCCTCCGTATTCTGCGGTGCGCGAATCTCGGCGGGATAATCCGGAAATGTAGCCAAATCATTGCCCGACCGAGCCGCAGCTTCGGAAAACAACGTGCCCGTCAGTTGCATTCCGTCGCCGGAATCACCTGCAAATTTGATGACTGCCTCTTCAATATTAAATATAATCCTCATGCTTGTCTATTTTGCGACAAAGCTATAAAAAAAAATGACAATACCCCAAAAACAGTTTGAAAAGATAAAATGAATCTGTCAAAAAAGTCAATTTTGTAGCAGAAAAAACAAAAGCTTTTTCCATGTTATAATTTTGTATTTGCACATAAAATCTGCAATAACATCCCCACTTTTAGGTATTTTTCACCCTAAAAATACCTAAAAGTGGGGATTGACAGGTATTGAATACTGCCCTACTTTTGTACCAAAATTTTAAAGTTAAAATTCGATTTAAGATGAGCGCACATATTAAAACTTTTTACCGGCTTTTGTTGGGAATTTGTTTCCTCGCGCATATATTACTTCACATGTACGACCATGCGTAAAAACGGCTGTACATGGAGCGCAATGCGATACGGTTTACTCCGCCTGTCGTGCATACTGTGCCTGTACTTTCCCCTGCCGGCAAACGGGCAGGGCGTCGAGGGGAAAGTGATTTCCTGCAACGACTATCAGCCGCTTGCAGGCGTGTCGGTGCGGGTTGAAGGAACGGGCATGGGAACGACAACCGGCAACGACGGACGGTATGCGCTTCCCAGTCTTGAGCCGAAGCGTTACACGCTGCTATTTTCCTTTACGGGAATGAAAAGCGAAAAACGAACCGTCGACCTTTCCGCCGGAAAGACGAAAGCGGTCAATCTGTGCATGGAGGAAGACCTGCTATCGCTTAGCGAAGTGATGGTGGAAGCCCGTCACGAACGGAAAGAACTGGCGGAAGCCCGTCAGCAGGGCGTTCCCGTGTCGGTGATTGATGGGAAGCTGCTTGCCGGACGCGGTACGAGTATCTCCGAAGTGATCAACCACCAGACCGGCGTGAAGGTGCGGCGCACGGGCGGCGTCGGCAGCGACACGAAAATCAACGTGCGCGGGCTGGAGGGCAAGCGCGTGCAAATCTATCTGGACGGGTATGCGCTGAATACGCCCGAAGGCTCGTTTTCCATCAATGATCTTCCGCTGCAATTCATTGATCGCATCGAAATTTATAAAGGTATCGTCCCGCCGGAATTTGGCGGCGACGGGCTGGGCAGCGCTATCAACGTGGTGACCGTCGAGGCGGAGGGCAGTTTTTACGATGCATGGTATTCTCTCCAGTCGTATGCGACCAACGAAGGCAGCCTGCTGTACAAACATTATTTCCCGAAACAAAAACTGTATGCTACCGGCATGGTCGGCGTGCTGGACGCCAAGAACGATTATACGATGGATTCGCCTTACGTGGAAGGCTTGCGCTTCGAGCGCGACCACGACCGTTTCCGCAGGATAGAAGGCGCACTGGCGTTTGAACTCACTGACGCATGGTGGGATGAATGTGAACTGGAGATACCGTTTTTTATCAGCCGGAAAGAGATTCAGGGGATACAGACCAATATCCGTCATGCCCGGACAGGCGGATGGCTTACCGGCGCCGAACTGCATCTGGAAAAGGCAGGCTTTTTGGCGGACAGGCTGGATATGAAATTCAGCGGTATATTTTTCGCAGGAGCCAATCAGATGAATGATACTTCGTCGTATATCTATGACTTTTCGGGCGGTCGCGTGGTGAACACCTACCGCGGAGAGGTGGGTTCCGTACCCAATCTCTCCAACGACCCTTTCCGCGATTACCGATACAGGCTCAACTGGAAGTATCGTCTGCTGCCCTCGATGAAACTCAACCTCAACAACGATTTCCGCTTTGTGCACACGGAAACCGGCGATACGCTCGCCGACAGTTTCCTGCACACAAACTACAGCGGTTTTACCACCGGCATCACCACGCTGATTTCTTCATTCAACGTCGAAAACAAGTGGCTGGGAGAGCGTCTGACCTCAATGCTCACGGGACGGCATTACTACCATCGCTTCAGCGGAAAGACGGTAGACATGAGCCACGGCACAAACGTTGTCCCCGATGATACCCGCGAACAGCAACACAACTACGGCTACAGCCTTGCCCTGCGGTACGATTTTGCCCCTTCGTGGCTGCTGAAATTAGCGCTGGAGCATAACTTCCGTCTGCCCAAAAGCGAGGAACTGCTGGGCGACCGCATACAGGTCGTTCCCAATCCGAGACTGCGTCCGGAACAGGCAAACAATTACAATCTCGGCGTGCTGTTCGACCGGTATTACGACGGTTTCCGCCGCCTGCAATTCGAGAGCAACGCATACGCGATGTCCATCAAGGATATGATGATGATTCGCCCTTCCAATTATTACATGGGGTATTACAATATGGGGAAAGCCCTGCTCTACGGCATGGACGCCGAGGTGAAATGGGACGTCAGCCGCGAGTGGTTCGTGATGCTGAACGCGACGTATCAGAAGGCGATAGACAGAATGCGCTACGTGGCGGGAACGCAAACGCCCAACGTCACTTACGGCATGCAGATTCCGCACATCCCCATTTTCTTTGTCAACTGGTCGGCAGATTACCGCAAGGACAATCTTTTTGGCGGACGCGGGCAGTACAGCCGCTTCTACTACGAGGGCGGATATACCGACAGGTATTATTACGGATATGCCCTGACGGTGAATCAGAATTTCGTCATTCCCTCGTCGTGCATCCATACCGTCGGGGTGGAATATGCCATTCTGAACCGCCGCCTGCTGTTCTCGCTCGAATGTCACAATATTTTGAATACAAAGGAACTCACAAACTTGAACTATCCGCTGGCAGGGCGAACCGTTCAGGCGAAAGTGAGATGTACCACGTTGAAATGGTGATTCGTGTCCAGGGCCGGCGGTTATGACCGCGAAAGATGCGAAACGTTCTTTGACATATTGGTTTACACGCGATTTGGACGATTTGGGAAAATAGCGTATCTTTGCTGTACAAAAAAATGGAGGAACAGACACATGTTATCACAAA
>JAIRLS010000171.1 GCA_031259205.1 Bacteroidales bacterium
AAAAAAATCGAACATCTGTATATCGATGATTTGATTGAGGACATGCACAAAAACCGCAAGGTACAGTTGCACTACGGCGACATGACCGACTCGTCGAACCTTATCCGGCTGGTACAAACCATCCGTCCCGACGAAGTGTACAACCTTGCGGCGCAGTCGCACGTGAAGGTGTCGTTTGAAGTGCCGGAATACACCGCCGAAACCGACGGGATAGGCACATTGCGCCTGCTGGAAGCCGTCCGCATCTGCGGACTGGAAAAGACCACAAAAATCTATCAGGCGTCCACCTCCGAACTGTACGGGCTGGTGCAGGAAGTGCCGCAAAGCGAAACTACGCCGTTCTACCCGCGTTCGCCGTATGCGGTGGCGAAACTGTACGGCTACTGGATTACGAAAAACTACCGCGAAGCCTACGGTATGTTTGCCGTGAACGGCATCCTGTTCAACCACGAGAGCGAACGGCGCGGCGAAACATTTGTTACGCGCAAAATCACGCTGGCTGCCGCCCGCATTGCCCGCGGCTATCAAAAGAAACTCTACCTGGGCAACCTCGACGCCCGCCGCGACTGGGGCTATGCGAAAGATTACGTGGAGTGTATGTGGCTTATCCTGCAATATCATACGCCGGAAGATTTTGTCATTGCCACCGGCGAAATGCACACTGTCCGCGAATTTTGTACATTGGCGTTTCGGGAAATGGATATTGCGTTGGAATGGCAGGGCAGGGGCGTGGACGAAAAAGGCGTTGATGCGAAGACCGGGAATGTGCTGGTAGAAGTAGATCCGGCTTATTTCCGGCCAACGGAAGTGGAGCAACTGCAAGGCAATCCGGCGAAGGCAAAAAAACTGCTGGGATGGAATCCTGTCCAAACGCCGTTTACGGAATTGGTCAGGAAAATGGCGCGGTTCGATTATGAATATGTAGAAAAAATACGCAGAACATGAACACATTTCACAAAATTTACGTCGCCGGACATAACGGCATGGTAGGTTCGGCCATTGTGCGCAACTTGCAGGAAAAGGGTTTTACGAATATTGTAACGCGCACTTCCGCCGAACTGGATTTGCGCAGCCAAACGGCGGTAAACGTTTTTTTCGACAAGGAAAAACCCGATTTCGTCTTTCTGGCGGCGGCGAAGGTCGGCGGGATTTTGGCCAACAACACCTACCCCGCGCAATTCATCTACGACAACCTGATGATCGAAGCCAACATTATCCATGCCGCACACTTGCATCAAGTGAAAAAACTGCTGTTTCTCGGCAGTTCGTGCATTTATCCCAAACTCGCGCCGCAGCCGATAAAGGAAGAATACCTCCTCACCGGCCTGCTGGAACCGACCAACGAAGCCTACGCCATTGCCAAAATCGCCGGCATCGAATTGTGCAAGTTCTACCGCCGCGAGTACGGCAGCAACTTCATCTCGGCGATGCCCACCAACCTCTACGGCATAAACGACAACTTCGATTTGAACACTTCTCACGTACTTCCGGCTCTGCTCCGCAAATTCCACGAAGCGAAACGGCAATCCGCCGCAAACGTTGTCCTTTGGGGCAGCGGCAAGCCCAAACGCGAATTTCTTTACGTCGACGACCTCGCCGACGCCTGCGTGTTCCTGATGCAACACTACAACGACGAAAGCCATATCAACGTCGGCGCCGGCGAAGATTTGGAAATCGGCGAACTGGCCGCCCTGATAAAACAGATCACCGGCTACCGTGGCGCTATCGAACACGACCTCTCCAAACCCGACGGAACACCGCGCAAACTGCTTGACGTAACCCGCCTCCACCAACTTGGATGGAAACACCAAACCCCCCTTGAGACCGGTATCCGGAAAGTGTACGAATGGTACGCCGGCGGGCATGGTAAATAAGGTAAACCGCCAATCGTAATTACGGGCTATGGCAAACGTGACTGGAATAATTTACCGCTTGACGTAAAAAAGCAAAAAATATCGGAAATGAAGGAAATAATTTCCGGCGTAGACCCGCAAAAGACATTCTTCATTTTGGAAAATGAAGAGAACAGTTACAGTGCAATATTTCCAATCAACAAATTATGAATCAAACTTACATATTCACCGAACCAATCAGAAGATGAAATGAAGAATCGAATATTGAAATATTCATGCGTACTGTTCAGTTTATGGCTGCTCACTCTAATGACCTCCTGTTTCCGGTTCTTCGTACACGAGAAGCATTTGATTGGGAACTATTATTTTATCGCCGTAGATACGGATAAAGATATGAATTTATCTTATAAACTTGAAAACGGCGACTATATGGGAGTTGCAGGCTCCACCGTATTTGCAGCCGGCTACAACGATGACTTTATCATCGTAAAACAACATCCGCTACCCGCCTCACGATGGATGTCAACAGGAATGTGACCAATTATTATATTATCCCGTTAAAATATAGCGTGTTGATTATTTTTGAAAAGTTTTGAAAAGTAGTATCTTAAAGTTTTTCATATTCATTGGAATAGTTAGCTTTGTATTGTCTATACTTGCATGGATTGCATTTCCAAAGCATTATTTTATTGTATTTCCATTGGTGATAATAATTTCTGTAACCTTGGGGTTTTGTATATTTTTGAATGGCAATAAAAATATGTAAAGAAATGATGCCATCAAATAGAAATATAATTGTATTTTCTGAAGGTGCAATAACAGGACTCACAGGCTCTGTATTATCAACTACTAATCCTGTTGGCTGGGGTTGTATAAAGGTACATGACTGGCCGGATGAAAACCGGATAGGCCCACTGTTGGAGAAAGAGTTTCAGGCAAAACGGAAGGAATTAAAAATACCGGACAACTTAACATTTACCGGAACATTCAAAAAACTGGAATAAAAGGAGTGAAAATGAACAGACAGGATGAACAAAACGATGTGCAAGAGCGTGAGAAACTGGAAAATAAATTAAGCACACTTACATTAAGTTGCTTCGAAAATTTACAAAAAATGCAGGATGCTACGTCGAAAGGCGAAAGGGATTTTTTTGCCGCCCGGTACGAGGAGGACAGGGCGGCGGCGGATAAAATAGCGCGGGAATTGGGCGTCCTGCCGTTAGAGGCCTCATCGTTGGACGCCTTGTCACAGTGACCCCGCCCTGATTTTGTCCAGAAAGTCAAATATCATAGCACGTGCGTCTTTAAAAGAGATATTTTCATGAGAATCCTGATTAAAAATGTGCAATTGAACCGGCATCCGGTTGATATTTTTATAGACGGTCGTTTCATCGTTCGGGTGGGAAATGATTTGTACGAGGAAGCGGAAAGGGTGATTGACGGTAGCGGTAAAGCGGTTGTACCGGGGTTTGTCAATGGGCATACCCATTCGGCAATGACGCTTTTTCGCGGTTTTGGCGACGATTTACCGCTGGAAAAATGGCTTAACGAAAAAATATGGCCGTACGAGAAACATCTCAGCGAAGAAGATGTTTATTGGGGAACGAAATTGGCGTGTGTGGAGATGATCAAGACCGGTACCACCTGTTTCAACGACATGTACATGCACTATCCCCCTGTCCTTCGGGCAGTGGAAGAGATGGGGCTTCGTGCGGTTTTAGGGTCAACGGTTTTTGATTTTTTCCGTGACGACATAGCTGGACAGGCCAGGCAGCAGGTGGCCAAAGACAGCGTCCTTCCGCGTAGCGGGAGGATTTCTTTTTCCCTTGCGCCTCATGCCATCTACACCGTATCGGGTGCAACGCTTCGATGGGTAGATGATTCGGCAAAAGCCAACGGTTGGCTCGTGCATCTTCATCTTGCGGAAACGCAAACGGAATACAACAACTCGGTGAAAAATTTCGGCTTAAGCCCCGTACGTTACCTGAACCGGTTAAAATTATTGTCGCCGCGTCTGATTCTTGCGCACTGCCTGTATGTAGATGAAGAAGAAATCAGGATGCTTGCCGACCATGGCGTCCGAGTGGTGCACAATCCCAATTCCAACCTGAAGTTAGGTTCGGGACATGCCTTCAAGTATCGGGAGATGAAAGCGGCGGGCATTCTTACCGCTATCGGCACGGACGGAGCAGCGACATCCAACAACCTGAATATGCTCGAAGCTGCGAAAATAGCGGCCTTGCTGCAAAAGGGATGGCGCAATGATCCCACTGTCATGCCTGCCGGCGAGGCGTTGCAATGTATCACCGAAAACGGCGCTGCCATCTTGAATATCCATGCGGGGAAAATAGAAGCCGGTTACCTTGCCGATCTGTGTCTTATTGATTTACGGTCATCGGCCTTTACGCCCGGATTCAATTTTGTTTCCAACCTGATATATGCAACCTATGGAAATTGCGTAGATACCGTTATCTGCGACGGAAACATACTCATGGAAAACCGCAGCCTGAAAGGTGAAGATGAAATTGTGGAACAGGCAGGCAAAACAGCGGATAAATTAATAAAAAATCATGGATAAATTGATGGACAGGTTAAGATGGACAGCCGCCTTTATTTCCCGCGCCATTGGCGGAGAAATTCCGGAAACGGCGGTGATTTTGGGTAGCGGGCTTGGCTTATTGAGCGATGAAATCGAACACCCCGTTGTGATCCCGTATGGTGAGATTCCTCATTTTGTGCGTTCTACCGTTGCCGGGCATAAAGGCAACCTGATTTTCGGACTGTTTGGCGGAAAAAAGATATTGGTAATGCAGGGGCGTTTTCATTATTACGAGGGATACGATATGCGGGAAATCGTCTTTCCCGTCCGGGTGATGCATTTGCTTGGCGTAAAAATCCTGTTGGCGTCCAATGCGGCCGGCGGCGTCAATGAGGAGTATAAAGCCGGCGACCTGATGCTGATCCGCGACCATATCAACTTGTTGCCCAACCCGCTCGTGGGGCAAAATATGGATGCTTTCGGCCCCCGTTTTCCCGACATGACACGTCCTTATGACCTTGCACTTATCCGGTTGGCGGAGACCATTGCTACCGAACGGCATATCAACTTGCGAAAAGGCGTATATCTTGCCGGTAGCGGCCCCAGCTATGAAACGCCTGCCGAATATCGCTATTTCCGCCTCATCGGCGCCGACGCAGTAGGCATGTCCACCACTCCGGAAGTGATTACGGCGCGGCATTGCGGGATGCGTGTGTTGGGCATGTCGGTCATTACCAATGAAGCGCATCATTTTACCGACGATTTCGTAAACGACGGCGCCGACGTCATCAAAACCGCCAACAAGTCGGCAACCGTCATGACAGACTTATTTAAAGAAATTATCCGGCGGTCTTCTTAGAGATTTTCAGGACAATACGCCGCGTATCCGGTCTTCAAAAGCGCTTAATGCGGCTTTAGCGCCTTCTCCCATTGAGATGATAATCTGTTTGTAAGGCACTGTGGTGACGTCGCCGGCAGCGTAAATGCCCGGTTGGTCGGTGCGGCAGTGTGCGTCCACTACGATTTCGCCGAAACGGTTGGTATTGACTGTTTCCTTGAACACTGCACTGTTGGGCGCCAGTCCGATTTGGACAAACACGCCGTCTATCGGTACGATGCGTTCCGCTTCCGTATTGCGGTCTTTCACGCGGATACCGGTAACTTTCTCTCCGTCGCCAATGATTTCCACAGTTTGCGAAGAGAGGAAAATTTTTACATTGGACAAACTTTTAGCTTTTTCCTGCAATACCTTATCTGCTTTTAACTCGTTCAGGAACTCAAACACCGTTACCTCGGAACAGATACCCGACAGGTCGATGGCCGCTTCTATGCCGGAGTTGCCGCCCCCAATTACTGCTACACGCTTTCCTTTGTAGAAGGGGCCATCGCAATGCGGACAAAAAGCGACGCCTTTGCCGCCGTATTCCGTTTCGCCGGGTACATTCAACCGTTTCCAGCTTGCACCGGTGGCAATGATCACGGCAGGCGCGGTAAATTTGCTTCCGCCGGTAACGGAAACTACTTTCTGCTTCCCTTTAATTTCCACTTTATCCACACGCCGGTATTCCAGCAAGTCGATCTGATAGCTTTTGATATGGCTTTTCAGGTGGCTTGCCAGTTCGTCGCCTGTTGTCTGCGGAATGGAAATCAGGTTTTCGATACCTGCTGTTTCTTTCACTTGTCCGCCGATTCTGTCGGCCAAAACAGCCACGTTCAGCCCCTTGCGTGCCGAATAGATAGCGGCTGCGCTACCTGCCGGGCCGCCGCCGATCACCAGTACGTCGTACGATTTTTCAGACGTATCGGCTTTCCCTGCATCCGTTCCGTAACGGGCTTCCAGCTTCTCCAGTAATTCCCCGAATCCTGCCCTGCCGACGTGAATCAATTTCCCGTCTGCGTACACGGCCGGTACTGCTTTTATCTTCAATGCCTCCGCTTCTTCCGGATAAATCGCTCCATCCACCATCTCGTGACGGATATTGTCGTTCAGTATCGCCATCAGGTTGAGCGACTGAACTACTTCGGGACAATTGGTACAAGTGAGAGAAACGTAGGTTTGTAACCGGATAGGCCCTTGCAACGCTTTGACGCGGTTGCGGATGCTTTCGTCGGGAAGGTCTTTCCCCTGTCCGTCGCTGTTCAGGATGGCCAACAGCAACGAGGTAAATTCGTGACCGTTGGGTACGCCGCGAAACTTGACGCCAAGATCCTTTTTATCTTTCAACAGGGAAAATTCCAGTTCATTTCCTTGATACACGTGATAAGTGATCTTATCCGACGAGGCAACTACATCGCCCAACAGTACCAGCATCTCTTCCTTGCTTTCATGGTGTGGCGGCGTAGTAACGCTCAATACATAATTTGCTTTCAACCCTGCAAAAATGTCTTTTAACTGTTGTTTTAACGCTGTGTCTAACATATTAATTTTAATGATGATTT
>JAIRLS010000184.1 GCA_031259205.1 Bacteroidales bacterium
CGTGAACGACGTAATCCCCAAAATGATCAAATACTTCAAACAGAATAAAAAATAAAACAGGGGTAAACCACAGCTTTTAACCACGAAGTCGCAGGAGCGGTACAATGCGTCCCTGCTGGACTTTTTTTTTAAGTAAGAAAAATCTCTCTACGGAACTGACAATGTCGAAATATTTTGCCTTACCGTATGTCAGTGAGAAATGTCTGGGACTAAGATATTTGTTGATAATTTTTGTTTTTATTATCTTGATTTTCAGTTATGAAAACACATGAAATTTTGATATTACAGCAGATTTGGTTATTCGAATCGTATTTTTCTTATTTTTGCGCTATGAAATCATGGGTTCTTTTTTGCGGAATTGTTTGCGGAATTCAGGTGGTACAAGCACAAAAAATGACCACCGAGGTTTATATTGAGACCTATAAAACATGGGCGATAGCTGAGATGAAGAGAAGCGGAATCCCTGCCAGTATTACGCTGGCACAGGGGATTTTGGAATCGGGCAACGGCAATAGCCGGTTAGCGGTTGAATTTAAGAATCATTTCGGCATAAAATGCCACGACACATGGAAAGGCGACAAGGCTTATCATGACGACGACCAGAAAGGCGAATGTTTCCGGCATTACAAAAGTGCCGAAGAATCTTTCCGCGATCATACGGACTTCCTGATGTCGCGCAGCCGCTATGCGTTTCTTTTCGACTATAAGCCTACTGACTACACCAGTTGGGCTAAGGGTTTGAAAAAGGCAGGCTATGCAACCGACTCCCGTTACTCGCAAAGATTGATAGAACTGATTGAACAATATAACCTGCACCGGTATGACGACGCCGAACTCTCCGCTAAGGTCGGAAAAAACAGGCAAACAGACGCCCGCTCCAAGACAGTGGACGGAAAACCGGGCATATCCGTGGACAATTTTTCCGTCCATATTGAGAAATATGTCGTAAAGGAAATTAACCGCACGGAATATATCCGGGCAAAAGCGGGCGACACTTACGCATCACTCGCTTCCATGCGGGACATGATGTTGTGGCAACTGCCCAAATATAACGACGCGCCGGCGTCGAAAGAGCTTGCCGAAGGAGAAATCGTGTACCTGCAACCCAAACGTCGCCGCGCCGCACGTGGAAGGGACACTCACCGGCTACGGGAAGGAGAAACCATGCACGAGGTATCACAGATATATGCCGTCAGACTGAATCGCCTGTATGTATTGAATCATCTGGAAAAAGGCGCGGAACCGAAAGCCGGGACGTTGCTGAATTTACGGAAAAAAAAGATGCGCTGATATGAACGGGTCTGTTTGTTTCCGTATCATTGCCGTTCTCCTTTGTTGGTCGCCTTTCCGACTCGACGCTCAACGAACGGCCGACACTGTTTTTCGCCATCCGCTTGATATTCCTGTTGCGCTTGCCGCTACTTTTGGAGAACTGCGGTCTAATCATTTCCACTCCGGCATTGATTACCGGACACAGGGGGTTACCGGACACAAAATATATGCCGCCCGCGACGGTTATGTATCCCGCGTCAGAGTGGATGCGGCAGGTTATGGAAAAGCGCTGTACATCACTCATTTTAACGGATATACTACCGTTTACGGTCATCTGGACGGTTTTTACGACGAAGTGGCCGCGTATGTAAAGCAACAACAATACCGGCGCGAACGCTTTCAGGTAGATATCTATCCTGATAGCGCCGCCTTTCCCGTCAAGCGGGGACAGTGGATCGCACTATCCGGAAATACGGGCAGTTCAACAGGCCCTCACCTGCATTTCGAAGTGAGGGAAACCCAAACGGAATATCCGGTCAATCCTCTCCTTTTCGGACTGGGCGTAAGCGACAGGACAGCCCCTGTCATACGGCAATTGGCGATTTATCCCATCGGCGACAGCAGCACGGTCAATGGCGTTCACAGCCCGCTCATCCTCCCGCTGGAAAAGACAGGCGGAAAATACAGGATACAGGGAGACGTCCTGCCGGACGTCAAGGGAGAAGTCGCCTTTGGCATCGAAACCTATGACCGGATTTCAGGCACGGAAAACAAATGCGGCGTCTACCGGCTACGCCTGCTGGTGGACAGCCTCGTATGGTTTTCCCAAACTATGAACCGCTTTTCTTTCGATGAAACCCGATACATCAACAGTTTGACGGATTATGGCTATTTTATGGAAAAAAAAGTCAGAATCAACCGGCTGTACATCGAACCGAACAACCGGTTGAGCATATACGACAGCCACATCCGGCGCGGCGTCATATCGTTCGACGCCGCCGCGATACACACCGTTTCAATCATAGCAAGCGACCTGCACGGTAACAGCAGCCGGCTGGATTTCCGCTTTCATCATGCGCCTGCCGAAAACGGAAACGAAAACGAATGGCCGGAATGGATGAAAATGCCTGATTTTCTGAAAAATATATACGAACGGGAACTCGTTTACCGCTATAACGGCTTTAAAATGACTGTTCCGGCCAACGCTTTGTACAACAAGGCCGATATTGAGATTACCGCTTCCGACCGTCTGCCGTCGCTTTATTCGAAAGTATATCACGTCCACAACACACTCACCCCATTACATAAACCTGTCGTCATTGACATTTCCGCCGACAGTGTTCCGGAACGCTTGCGCGAAAAAGCCCTGCTTGTACGAATAGATGAAAAAGGCAGGATGTCGGGCGTCGGAGGCGCCTTCTACAATGGCAGTATCGTAAAATCTTCATTATCCTTCGGTAATTTTGCCATTGCCGTGGATACTGTTCCGCCAAACGTTGTCCCTCTCAATATCCCTAAAAGCAAAAATATGCAAGGGTATCGGGATATCCGTATCAAAATTACCGACTCGCTCTCAGGCATTGAAAGTTACAACGGCCAAATCGACGGGCAATGGGCGCTCTTTGAATACGATGCAAAAAAAGACTTGCTCAGTTACACTTTTGACGCCGTCCGGCTGACACGCAACACACAACACTCCCTCCTGCTAAGGATTACCGATGCCAAAGGAAACGAAACACAATACCGCTCTTCTTTCCAATGGTAATGCGACGACATAAGGACTTGATTTTCACCACCGGCGGTCGCTGACCGGCGGAAAGGAGGCCTCCCGCAACAGTGCGGCTGCCTGAATTGAAAATCGACGCAGTCAAAGACAGTACAAGTCCTGCCTTTCAGACAGAAGGAGCTATGGAGCGGCTTCCGCAGGTCAGCGACCGGCGGTTATGAAAGTTACGTCCTGAAAGGACGTTCCACATGCTCCAAAACGATTTTAGACGCACGCCGTGCGTCTCTACAGACGCGCCTTCGTGGAGGTCGGAAGAATGGTTTTTCTTAGCGCCTCAAAAAAAGATTTAGCCTCTTTCTTCCTGCGCATTTTATCTTATCTGACCTTGTCTTTTAGATAAAACCACAGTATAAAGTAATTGTTTTCAGATTAAGTATTATATTTGTGACCTACATCACAACATACTGTGACCTACATCACAGTATGTTGTGACGTAGGTCATATATGATTGTGATGTAGGTCACAATCATAAAAGTCAAGCAGAAATAACTCAGTTTCAGGTATGGAACAGGTTAGTTTCTCCTGATAAACCAACTAAAAGATAAGGTAAAAAGTGCAGACAACGTACACGCATGATTGCATGACGGTTGTGTGAACGACCCTGTCCAATCGGGTTAAAGTACGATCTATTATCTCTTATTTATTTCGC
>JAIRLS010000231.1 GCA_031259205.1 Bacteroidales bacterium
AAGTCAAGTGTCGATAAAGACCTGTACGGCAAGCCGGGACTGGTTTTTATCCACGAAGGCGGGGTTCAGGGCATGGCTGCCGACCTGAAAGAGATGCTTTCCAATGATTTTTCAAAAAAACTGAACCGGGAATTGTACTATAACAATGCGATTAGACCGGTGCAGCAGCCGGAAAATCCCGGCAATCAAATGACCGCAGAAGACTTGCAGGAAATCAATGCGGCGCTCGAAGCCGTCAGAAAAGGGGAGTGGGACGAGTTTGTCGCCGCCCGTCCTTATATCAACGGAAAGCAAAACCCGCCTGTACAGGAAGATTTTGAGCCGGAAAGGAAAAGTACGGCAATGCTTGATTGGGAGGAAAACCCGCTTGGCTTTGACGACCTCTTTTCAGAGGGCAACCTCGAAGAATCCCGCACAAGGAAAAGCACATCCGAACTCGACAGGGAAGAAAAAGTCTATCCCGATGACCTCGACCCATTTTGGCAAGCCGTTGAGGATGACTGGTTCCCTGACGAAAAGAAATTTTGGAGTAAAGAAAAGGGGAATGACATCAACGTAGAGCCAACCAAAGATACTATCATTAAAAACAAGTCGCAGGTACAACCGGAAGTAAAACCGCAACCGCCCGAACCTTCTGTTAGCCGACAACCGATCATGTCGCTGTACGACCTGTTCGGTTTTTCGGAAGAAGAACGCAGGCAGTTGAACACTCCAAAACGCGGGAAAAGGAAACCTGCGCCAAAACAGGGACAACCCGTACAACTCAATCTGTTTTCGCCGCCTCCAACGCAAACGGTGAACGACAATACAAACAGCGTAAAATTCGATAACAGTCCGGCAAATTCCGTTCCGGCTTACCCCGTCTTTGATGCCCGGAAAGAAGAACTGGAACAGCAACGCCGGGAACTGGAAAAACCGCGTCCATATTCCGGTATCTTGCAGGAACACCACAAACAGGGCTCGTTAGTTACGGAACAGAACGGACAAATTGGCTTTCTTCAGGAACGCTACCGCGACGACGCTGTTTTCAAATCACTGGAATTAAACCCCATACAAACACAAAAAACAAAACTGTACATTGAAATTCGCGACACATACCATTCCTTATACAATTACGAAGCAAAGGAACGAAAAGAAAACGCAGACCTGCGGCAATCGCTCAATTTGCATTACGACGCCTTTATCAAACGCTACGGCAACCTGAATGATAAAAAGAACCTCGACCTTATCAAAATGGATGCCGGTGGGCGGGAAATCCTTTCCCTGGAACATTCCGACAGCGGCAAATTTGTCAAAGCCGATATTTTCAACCGGCCGGTCGCCTTCAATCCCAACGAAATAACACAGGTGGAAACTTCCATTGAAGCCCTGTCCGCTTCGCTCAACAAATTCGGCGAAGTTAATACCAGGTACATGCTCTCGCTTTTGCCGGACAAAAGCGCGGAAGAAATGACCCATGAATTGCACGGACACATCTATTACAATCCACTGATTGGCAATTATGAAACCTCCGACCGCTTTATCGCCGGCAACGTGATTGAAAAGGCAGAAGCGCTGGAACAGTATTTAAAAGACAACCCGCAGGACGAACATAACCGTGAAACATCCGAATCGCTCAAAGCCTTGCAGGAAGCCACCCCGCGCCCGATTACCTTTGAGGAACTTGATTTTAACTTCGGCGAACGCTGGATACCCTCCGGCGTATATTCCCGCTACGCGGAATACCTGTTTGATGTGAAAACAAACGTCAATTATGCGTCCAACAGCGATGAATATTCCGTTAAAGCGGATTACCGGACAATCGCCATTTCAGACAAATATGCCGTTCAGGGCGAATTCAGAAAGTACGACGGTGTCGCGCTGCTGAAACACGCCCTGCACAATACCACACCCAATATCAGCAAATCAGCCAAAGCCACAGATAAAGACGGCAAGGAAATCACCGTCAAAGTCCGCGACGGCGAGAAAATACAGTTAGCCAACAGTAAGATAGACGAAATCCGTGCAGGATTTTCCGACTGGTTAAACCAACAAACACCCGAATTTAAACAGCGTTTAACCGACCTTTACAACCGTAAATTCAACTGCTTTGTGCGCCCGGCATATGATGGCTCGTACCAGACGTTTCCTAATCTGGATTTAAAGGCGCTGGGAATCCCCGACCTTTATCAAAGTCAGAAGGATGCCATCTGGATGCTCAAGCAAAATGGAGGCGGAATATGCGACCACGAAGTGGGGGCAGGCAAAACCCTGATAATGTGCTGCGGGGCAATGGAAATGAAGCGTTTGGGACTGGCAAACAAGCCGCTGATAATCGGACTGAAAGCCAATGTCCATGAGATAGCCGCCACCTTTAAAACCGCCTATCCCAATGCAAAAATACTCTATCCGGGCAAGGAAGATTTTACACCCAAAAAGCGTGAAAAACTATTCAACGACATAAAAAACAATGCATGGGATGCTATCATTTTGACGCACGACCAGTTCGGCATGATACCGCAGTCGCCTGAAATACAAAAACAGATTTTGGAGAATGAACTGTACAGCGTGGAAGAAAACCTTGAAGTCCTGCGGCAGCAGGGAAAAGAGGTGTCGGCAGGCATGTTGCGCGGAGTCGAAAAGCGGAAAGAAAACCTTGAAGTCAAAATCAAAAACCTGACCGAACAAATCAAAAACCGCACCGACGACGTCGCCGACTTTAAGACAATGGGCATTGACCATATCTATATTGATGAGAGTCACCGATTTAAGAACTTAATGTTTACCACCCGTCACGACCGTGTGGCAGGCTTGGGTAATCCCGAAGGCAGCCAGCGGGCGCTAAACATGTTATTCGCCCTCCGCACCATTCAGGAACGCACCGGAAAGGATTTGGGAGCAACGTTTCTTTCGGGAACGACCATTTCCAACTCATTGACGGAACTGTATTTGCTGTTCAAATACCTGCGCCCGAAGGAACTGGAACGGCAAGACATCAACACGTTCGACGCATGGGCGGCTGTATTTGCCAAAAAAACTACGGACTACGAGTTCTCCGTAACCAACGAAATTGTTCAGAAAGAGCGTTTCCGGTATTTTATCAAAGTACCGGAGCTGGCAAGTTTTTATTCTGAGATAACCGATTTCAGGACGGCAAAGGATATAGGCATAGACCGCCCTGCAAAGAATGAAATCCTGCACAATATCCCACTCACGCCACAGCAGCAGGAATTTATAGCACGTCTGGTCGAATTTGCCAAAACAGGCGATGCTACACTATTGGGACGTGCACCGCTAAGCGACAGCGAAGACAGGGCGCGTATGCTGATAGCCACCGATTATGCCCGCAAAATGTCGCTTGACATGCGCATGATTGACAAAAACAGATACGACGACCATATTGATAATAAAGCCTCCCATTGCGCCCGGAACATTGCGGAATATTACAAAAAATACGATGCTCAAAAGGGAACGCAGTTTGTTTTTTCCGACCTCGGCACCTACAAGCCCGGCGAATGGAACCCGTACTCGGAAATCAAGCGTAAGCTGGTTGATGACCATCACATCCCCGCGCATGAAATCCGTTTCATTCAGGAAGCAAAGACCGAAACCGCCCGCAAAGCGATGATAAAGGCAATGAACGACGGGCATATCCGGGTACTGTTCGGCAGTACCGAAATGCTCGGCACAGGCGTAAATGCGCAACAAAGAGCCGTCGCAGTACATCATCTTGATTCGCCCTGGCGACCCTCCGATTTGGAACAGCGCGAGGGCAGGGCTATTAGAAAAGGCAATGAAATAGCCAAACTACACGCAGACAACAAAGTGGATGTTATCATTTACGCAGTCGAAAAAAGTCTTGATTCATACAAATTCAATTTGCTTCATAACAAGCAACTGTTTATTACCCAGCTAAAAACCAATAATATGGGTACAAGGACTATTGACGAGGGCAGCATGGACGAAAAGTCGGGCATGAACTTTTCGGAATACGTCGCCATCCTGTCAGGCAATAGCGACCTTCTGGAAAAAGCACGGCTGGAAAAGAAAGTAGCTGCCATGGAAAGTGAGCGAAGAAGTTTCAATCAGAATAAGGCTTCTTCCGAATACAAATTGCAGGACACTGTCCGGCAGGTGGACGGGCACAAGGAAACGGCGGAACGCATCAAATGCGACTGGAAAGATTTTCAAAGCCGGGTACAAAAGGATGCCGGCGGCGCGTTCCTGAATCCTGTCCGGTTGAAGGACGTCGAAGCTTCAGACCCGAAAATAATCGGGGCAAAACTGAATGAGATAGCCGACAAAGCCAATACAAATGGCGAATACTTCAAAATCGGTACGCTCTACGGTTTTACGCTTTCGGTCAAAACGGAAAACACCCAAAAAGAAGGATTATTTATGAAGGAAAACCGTTTTTTCATTGAAGGCGAAGGCAATATAAAATACAGTTACAACAACGGTCATATTGCCAACGACCCTGTTTTAGCTGCCCAAAATTTCCTGAAAGCCCTTGAAAAGATGCCTTCGCTAATCGAACATCACGAAGCCAAAGCGGAAACGCTGGCAAAAGACATTCCGGCATTGCAGGAGGTGGTAAAGGCCACATGGCGCAGGGAAGATGAACTGAAAGAACTGAAAACGGAACTGGCGGCTTTGGACAGGAAAATACAACTGTCACTCAAACCGGTTGACGAGGGTGAAGACAAAAAAGAAGAAAAGCAGGACGACCGGCAAAAACTGTCCGTTCCGCAGAAAAAAAAGGAACAGACGGAAGAAGAAAAAGCCATTCGGGAGATACAGGCTATGTTCACAGGCAAAATGTCCTCCAACGATATTGCCGGCAAAAACGATAATAATAACGGCAGGCAATCATTCCCTATACCGGAACGGTTGAAAGAATACAAAGAGGCAATGGGCGAGAGGCTCGTTATCGGCAGTATTCCAAAGCATGAAAATCAATCGAAAGGGTTTAAGCTATGATGACGTATGAGGAATTAAAATATCGGCAGGCTTGGACTTTGGAACAAAAAATAGACCACAGCGTGGGCGTTGTTTCTTCTTTCGCTGCAAAAACAGGAGGAGGCATATTCTCATCATTTAGTGGAGGTAAGGATTCAACGGTGATGGTTGACATTATCCGTCGCTTCGTAGATAGAACCGTTCCGTCGGTATTCTGTAACACCGGCAATGAGTATCCCGAAGTGGTGAAATTTGTCCGGCAAACGGAAAATGTAACCGTTATCCGTCCCGAGATGCACATCCGGCAAATCATTGAAAAATATGGATTCCCGTTAATCAGTAAGGAACAGAGCCAGTACATTCGTCAGGCAAAGCACACCCACAGTGAAAAGTTACGAAATATTCGTTTGTACGGCAGTATAAACGGCATCGGCAAAATTGCCGAGCGATGGAAATTCATAATTGACGCACCCTTTGATGTTTCAGAAAAGTGTTGTGATTTTTTAAAGAAGAAACCGTTTGAAAAATTTCGCAGGGAAACAGGCTTATTTCCCATAATAGGCACAATGGCAAGTGAGAGCCGCCTGCGATTTCAAAAGTGGCTCAAACACGGCTGCAATTCGTTTGAAACAAATATGATTGCAAGTTATCCCATGTCAATCTGGACAGAGAGCGATGTTTGGGCTTATATCCGCAAATTTAATCTTCCGTATAGCCCTATCTACGATATGGGTATAAAGCGGACTGGATGTCTGTTCTGTGGCTTTGGATGCCACATTAAAGGCGACCGCCGGTTTTATTTCCTGAAAGAAAACAAACCCAAAATCTATGAGCATTTTATGAGGCTGGAAAACAATGGAGTATCGTACAGGGAGGCTTTGCTGTATTGCGGGATTGACTTTCCAGACAGCAACAATCAGCAGTTACAAATCAAATTCTAACGCCATGAAAATAGGACTTATCGACGTGGACGGGCATAATTTCCCAAATCTGGCGTTAATGAAATTAGCCGGTTATCACAGGCAGAACGGCGATACCGTCGAATGGGTAAACCATTTGGAACAGTACGATAAAGTGTATCAATCCAAAGTTTTTACCTTTACGCCCGACAATCCTTTTGCCGTTCAATCCGGTGAGATTATAAAAGGCGGGACAGGCTACAAAATGTACGATGAACTGTTCTGTGATGATACCGAGCCGGATTATTCCATCTATCCACAACTTGAACACGCTTACGGCTTTCTGACGCGAGGCTGTGTGCGTCATTGTCCTTGGTGTGTTGTCCCGAAAAAAGAGGGAGATATTCGTCCTTATCGCGACATAGAAACGGTCTTACAGGGCAGGAAAACCGCTATTTTAATGGATAACAATGTACTTGCGTCGCCGCACGGCTTGCAGCAACTCGAAAAGATAGCGGATTTAAAATGTAAAGTCGATTTCAATCAGGGATTGGACAGCCGTTTAGTAACGGACGAAATTGCAAAACTGTTATCCAAAATCAAGTGGCTGCGTTTCATCAGATTTGCCTGCGATACAACTCCGGCAGTAGAGCCTCTGTTGAAAGTCATTGAGAAACTTAACAGGTACGGAGTAAAAAACTACCGAATTTTCGTTTACCTGCTTGTAAAAGAAGTTGATGACGCCAACGAACGCTGCAAAATTCTGAAAAGATTGGGTGTGAATCCTTTTGCACAAACGTATCGCGATTACGGCAAAAACATTTTGCCAACCCATGAGCAAAAGCGATTCGCGTGGTATGTCAATCAAAAGGCAGTTTTCAAATCAACGGAGTGGGAGGATTATCGGTAAAAACAAAACCCTGTCATCACGACAGGGCTTTGCAAACTACATAAACATCTCACAAACAATGAATATGAACAAAAATTACTGCAAAACAAATACTATCCGTTATCGGTTTCGGTTTCATTATCGTCTTTCGGTTTGATTTTTAGGGATTTCATGTGTTCCTGAATGAAATTTCTTACGTCGGATTCCAGATAAAATGTTTTCTGGTCTATCCGGCGATAAGGCAATCGCCCCGAACTCCGGAAACGTTGCAAGGTTCGCTTGCTGACATTCATCATCACACAAATATCTTGGTTATCATATAATAACTCTCCATTGACCGTATAGCGTGTCTTTTTCTTTTTGGTGATTTTGCTTTCCAGAATATCCAGCTTTTCCAAAATACGCCGCATCCATTTTTCAAATTCTTCCTTATCTATAAACATGGTTATCAACTGTTAATGTGTCCGATAATAAAATAACTTACATTTGACGGGTCTTTGAGGATAATTTCCCTGTCCCGCATAAACCTGATATAACTCTTTGCTGTCCGTTCCTTTACGTCCAAAACAGACTGTATCTGCTCGCACAAATCCACGTAGGTACAATAACGCTGTTTGCTGAAAACAGTACGCGCAACGCCTGCCAATTCTGTTTCTTTGCGCTTTTCTTTTTCTTCTTTAGTTTTTTCTCCGATGAAAGTGTGCATTTGCAATTCTTTATTCCACGAAAATTGAATCAGAGGCACATCCAAAGGGCTTCCGTCACGCACTTTCAACGCCTTGACAACAGAAATTTGAGGTTCTTCGTCCCGCTCTATTGAAAGGATTGCCGCCGCTTTACGTTGCAGTTCCGAGCCGAGATGTCCGCGAAGTTTCATTCCGTTTGGCACGAAATGTAACACGCACACGATGCAGGTTTTATAGATGCCGGCTAAACGATAGAGTTCGTCAATCACTCCGATACTTTCCGCTTCGTCGTTGGCGCAACGCACCAAATCGGCAATACCATCAATGACGACCATTTGGATACCGCCAAACTGATAATAGAACTTGTCCATGCTTTGAACAATCGCCTGTAAACGTTCCCTGCGCGACATACTGGTCAGGCAGTACGCTTTGAAGTAATCGGGCATGGAGTTCAGTTTTGCGCGTTTCAGGATGCCGGAAATGTTTTTATACAGTTGCACCTCCGACTGTTCCGTATCGTAAA
>JAIRLS010000254.1 GCA_031259205.1 Bacteroidales bacterium
AGAGCCAACTAAAAGTTCTGGGAACACAAACGACTTTTTGTGATCGCATGTTTTATAACTATCTAATTATAAGATACATGTCGACTACGCTATGTGTTTATTTGCCCTGTTTTCCTCTATTTTGAGGGTAATTTTTACCAAGTTGGGTTAAAAGTTCTGTACCGGACTTGATTTTCATCACCGCCGGTCGCTGCCCGACGCTTTTGTTGCAAAACGTTTCCGAAGAAAAGGTCATCCTGCATATCCATGACCAACAAAAAATTTGTCTCGGCGCATTTTTCTACCAGCTTCTTCGTGCTCCTCCCGTTGCGTAATGCCTCATTCCCGGGTTCTTCCGGTTGTCCGAAATATTTCGGAATATTATTCGGCATTGCAGGAATGGCGACGGTGGTGACCGTACCGCCGGAGATAGTGATATTGCCGCCGATGCCCGCGCCATCACTGTGCCTTTGGCCGTGACCGTACCTGATTCCGCGTGCAGGGCAATGGTGTGATGGCATTTTTCCGGTTGCTTTGTTCCTTGCGGTAACGACGGACACGTTCCGTCATTGGCCGTATTTTTTCCCTTGCCGGCTGTCTGTTTCTTCCATCTTTTTTTCGAGCATTCGCCACAGTTCCGTATTGCGGATTTTTCCCCATCCGGGGCTTGTCAGGTAGCGTGGCGGCATTTCGTTAGCAAACCGTTCCACGATAATGTCCGGTCGAAGCAGTTCGAGGAACGACACAATGAAATCAATATATTCCTCGCAGCTAAAAAAATGAAATTCCTCCGGATGTTCGGCATAGCGGCGGGCAAATGCAGTTCCGACGGGGATTTGCAGTTGGTGCATTTTCAGCGAATGAAGGGGTAACCGGTTGATAACGGACGCTTCTGTCAGCATCATTTCGCGCGTTTCGCCGGGCAGTCCGAATATCAGATGAGCGCCGGTGAGAATACCGCGTTTAGCTGTCCGTTCGATGGCGTCCACGCTTTGTTCAAAGGTATGTCCGCGGTTGATGCGTTGCAGTGTTGGGTTGTAGCAACTTTCGACGCCATATTCGATTGCTACGAGGCAATTCAATCCGGACAGATAGTCGAGCACGTCGTTGTCGGCACAGTCAGGACGGGTAGCGATTACGAGGCCGGTCACTTCCGGCACGGCGAGCGCTTCCCTGTAGGCGGCTGCAAGACGCTCCAGCGGGGCGTATGTGTTGGAATAGGCTTGGAAATAGGCCAGATATTGCTTGGCTTTTCGATAGCGAACACGGTGAAATTCGATGCCTTCCTGCAATTGACGGGTGATGCTTTTCGAGGGTGTGCAGTAGGACGGATTGAAAGCGTCGTTGTTGCAGTAGGCGCAACCTCCATAACCGGCTTTGCCGTCGCGGTTGGGACAGGTAAACCCTGCATCAACGGTCAGTTTCTGCACCCTTTCGCCGTATTGTCGCCTAAAAAAATCGGAATAAGAATTGTAACGTTTCTGTTTTCCCGCCATTCATTTGACTTTAAGAAATTTTCCGCTATAAGACTGGTTTCTGTCCGTTACTCTGAGAATATACATTCCGGAAGATAAATTCCTGATGTTGATTTCCAGTTGCAGGTAGAGGTTATTATCGGGCATCACATAGTGTTTTTGCACCTCGTCCACATACATCAGCCTTCCGGAAACATCAAAACATTCTACGACTACGTTTCCCGTCGGATTTTCGATGTAGGCGAAAAGCAAGTCGCTGTTCGGCTGAAAAATTACTTTCAGTTCGTTGTAACGTAAGCTGGAATTAAATTCTTCCTGTTTTTTTCCGAATTTCCCGATGGCTTTCACCGCCAGAGATGCATAAGTGGGAGGGGTATCTTCGTTCAAAGCCTTCCATGTGTATCCATCCCGCACATACAGGGATGAAATACCTTCGTAAGGTCGCCGTACGGACTGGCAAAGGGAAAAAGTATCCACCCTGTCGTAATAAATCTCGAATCCGATGAAATAGTCTTCTGTCAGCGTCAGGACATTATCGAAGTAGATCCGGAACGGGAAATTGCGATATTCTTTTGTCAGGAAAAAATCTTTGCCCCATTGTTCAATGGAAGGGTAATCGGCGCCTGTCCAAACGGAAAAACGCACCCTCGATCCTTGCGAATATATTTGTGCGATGTCTGCTTCGATGCCTATGATGGTGGCCACGGTATCGTTATGAATTTTTTCTGCGAAAGTGTTCCATTCTTTATCGTTGTGGCCGGTGATGACGCCCCACCGGTCGGTGGCGACAGTGGTTTTTCCTTCGTTGTCGCCGATATTGCTCATGGTGTTGAGCGGCCCTTCGTAATTTGTCAGCGGATCGTAGCCATAGAGGGAATTGACGCCGGTTTTTTCGGGATCGAGCCATTTTTTCAGGCTGGTGCTGTCCGCAGGGTAGCTGTTCCATTGCCGGCTGATTTTCGAATATTGGTCGTTGACGGGATTTCCGCATTTGGCCTTGCCGCCGGTCAGCGTTCCCACGGCATAATGCGCTTCGTTGAAGACGGGGCTTCCGGACGAACCTTCTTCCGTCACTCCTTCATCCCATTTCGTCACTGTCAGATGTGCGTTGTTGTCGCATTTCAGTATGCCGTCGTCGAAAGTACCGGAAGTGAGCGGATCAGTATCGACGGAGATTTTTTTGACGTCCCCTTTTGGGTGATGGATGCCTGTTCCCGATAAGGGGTCTTGCGAGGTCAGCGTCCAGCCGGCATAGTAGGGGCGGTATCTGGTGGGAATGTCGGTGGACAGTTCAACCAGCGCGAAGTCGAGTTCTTTTTTGTAGGCGATCAGTTGCGAACCGGAAATGGTTTTGGATTTGTCGGGGGCGATGTCGCTTCCGCAGGATATTTTTTCGTATTCGAAGGTAAAAACGCTTTTTGCCGCCATGTCTTCATCGCTGATACAATGTCCGGCGGTGAGGATGTAGGGTTTTTTCGTTTTTCCGGTCTGGTTGACCAGTACGCCGGAGCAGGACAGGCCTTTGCCGTCTTTCCCTTTCGTTTGCAGATACACGACGGCGCGTTTTTCCAGTTGCCAACGGTTGCCGCTTCTGCAATTAATATCGACATTACAGCGGTCTGCGCTCATTCGTACGCGATCGGGTTGCGGATTCCTGAATCCGTAGCCTATGTTGGAGACGGTAAAGGGATATGCGTCTTTCCTTTCCGGGATGTTCCATTCGATAACAATTCCGCTTCCTTTGAGGGCGGCTACGGGCAGAATTTCATTGGGGCGGTTGTCTCGTTGGGTAAATGAGTAGCGGGAGGTTTGAAGTTCGTTGTACACATGCAGTGACTCGTTGTCGCCCAGCCGAAAGTTTTTCAGCAGTAAATCCAGACACAGCGCGTTTTCCGTCCGGACTGCTGTTCGCCAGACGTAGCCTGTGCCCGGAATGGTATCCCACTGTCCGCTTGTGGACGGAGTGATGTCTGTTTCTACTCCGGCTGCAAAAACCCATGTTTTGAGTTGTGTATTTTCTTCGGCAAGTATTTTTTCGATGTCTTCAACCGGTTCTGCCAGATAGACAAAGGACGAAAGCGGAGAAACCGGATAACGGACGCTCCACGGGTCTGTTGTTTGGGCGATGACCGTTTGCCAGCCCATGAACAGCAATAAATATGGAAATCCGTGGTTTCTCATTTTCGAACTCTTCGGTATTAATCGACGGCATTACAGGTTGTAAACATGATTATTTACTTATTCCCGAATGGAGCAATGCTTTCATTTTGCCTACCAGCACTTCTACCTGAAACGGTTTGCTGATGTATTCATTCATTCCGGAAGCCAGGCAGTGTTCGCGGTCGCCCGCAAGAGCGTTGGCGGTAATGGCAATGATGGGGATAGAAGGACGGTTGTTTTCCGTTTCTATTTCCCTGATTTTTTTGGTTGCCTGCAAACCGTCCATGATGGGCATTTGAATATCCATCAGCACAATGTCGTATTTTGCCGGCGACAGGTATTTATCTACCGCTTCCTGCCCGTTATTGGCGATATCAATGTTTTTTACCAATTTCTGGATACTCAGTATTACGATTTTCTGGTTGATCAGATTGTCTTCCACCAGCAGGATATTGGCTTCTTTCAGGTCGACGGACGGAGCGGATGCTATCGTTGCGGCAGGCGTTACCGGCACACCGACGTCCGGGACGGGAATGACGCCGGACGGGTTTAATGCCGGATCTGTCTCTGCCGGCTTCGGTTCTTTTTCCCTGGCTTTTTCAAAATTAAGTTTAAATGAATAGGTCGTATAGAGGTCGTTGTGTTCTTCGGTAAACTTTCCCCCCATTGTTTTCACCAAACCGGTGGAGATGGAGTAGTTTAGCGAATTTTCGGTCGACAGGGTCAAGCGGTCGCTGACTCTTACCATGAAGGTGATTTCTATGATGCGATCTGTTTCATGTTCAATTATATACGACAGGATAATGTTGATTTTTCCCGTCGTTTTGTTGGTAATGATGGCGTCGATCAGGGTCAGGAATACTTGTTTGATGCGGATGGTATCGCCTTGAAGTTCCCCGAAAATTTCTTCCAGATTGGGTTTCAGGGCGATGTTGTACTCTTCGCTCTGCCCGACAAACAGTTGAACGGTATTTTTTAGCAAATCCTTCAATTTGAAGGCGGTATGGGTCGTTTTGATGTCTACTTTTTTGGACGTAACGTGGGTGGATATCAGGTCCATGACGTCCACCAGATTATTGGCAGAGGCAAGAACGGTTTCCATCCAGTCTTTCTGGCGTTCGTTGAGTTCCGTTTCGTTGAGCATGTTGCCCACCACCACAATGTCATTTAAAGGCGTACGGATTTGATAGGACAGTTGTGAAATGTAATCGTTTTTTATTTGCGCCTCTTTCTGAAAATCGGAGATTTTATTGTCCTTTTCCTGTGCGGCCTCCTCTTCCAATAGTTTTACGGTAGAAATCCACAATAAAATACCGGCCCCTATCAATAAACCGAACAATATTGAGACCGTGTTGGGCAGGGTAAAAATGCCGTCCGTGTAAAAAATCCGGCAGGCAACCAGATAGGCTGCGGTAAAGAGCAGTGAGGCAACAGCGCCTCTGAGGGGAACGAGGAACGCAACAGCAAGAAGAGGGAACATTACGCTCAGTACTAACGTATTGAAAAAACCAATTTTGACTGTTACCAGACATATAATCATTGTTCCGTAAACGAAAAGATATAACGGGAACAGATAAACGGGATAAAACCGTTTGAGCCGCGCAAAAAGATAGATGAGCATGGAAACCAAGGCATACCCGTACAGTATCCATGCAACGGCGCTGTTGTCCCGCAGGCAGCAACTGCCGAAAACAATCAGTGCAGCGCTCATGGCAATCAACAGGATGCTCATGAATATATCGCGTGACCGCTGCATCCACGTTTGATTGACTCCTTTTCCTATCTCAAAAGATTTTATTAAACCTTTACACATAAACCTCTCTATCTTATTACCTTACGATTTGCATTTCCGGATAGAACCGGCTAAAAAAACAATTATAATCAGCAACAAGTATAATATATTTTTTTTAAAAAACGAAACTATTTGGTTAAATTTTGGAAAATTCTTATATTTGTACGTTTTTTTTTCAGGAAAGTTTCAATGAAAGAAAAAATTTCATTCATGTTGTGTTTGGGGCTGCTACAGGCTCATTTGCTGGCATTCCAAAATGATTCGACAACGAACAGGATCCGGTATACGCCTGATTTTAAGTTCGGTGATGGCGTATATCTGAATTTTGAACAGGTAAAAAACAACAAACCCATACCTAAGTCACGTATCTTGACCTCTGTAGATTATAACAGTAATACCTTTTTCGATCAGATCACCGAAGGATCGAGTTTTACCTATTTCGATGATTTGGGCAACAGTCAGGAGGTGGCCGTAAAGAATATTTGGGGATACTGCAAGAATGGTATTCTGTACATCGCTATCGGCGGCGCTTTCAACCGGATCACCATCGTGGGGAACATCTGCCATTTTGTAGCCAGTATCACCGGATACAGCGGCTACAACAGTTACAGCCCTTACGGGTATGGCTATCCCTACGGTTACGGCTATCCCTCCAGCTATTATTCTCCTTACAGCTACGGTTCTCCGTATGGCTACGGTTCCCCCAACTACCGAACTACCGAACTTCGGCAATTCCTGCTCGACTTTAATACCGGAAAAGTACTGGAATACGACAATAAAAATGTGGAAATGCTGCTGATGAACGATCCCGAACTGCATGATGAATATGCAAGCCTCCGGAATAAAAAAAAACAACAGTTGCGTTTTATGTATATCAGAAAATACAACGAAAAACATCCCCTGTATATTCCTAAATAATGTCGTATGAAAAATACTTTTTTAAAAAATAACATGCTCGTCATTGGGCTGCTGGCCGTCTTCCTGCAGGCAACCGCACAGGATTATATCCCTACCGAAAAGGATATCAAGCACTTCTCCGAGACCAAAACCGCTATCGTTCTTGAAGACAATCCTATCGCCGAATATAACCTGCTGATGCGGGAACTGGCGCCGATGGAATGGAAAATCACTCCATTTGAGTTCATGACATGGAAAAATTTTGAAAAGAAAGCCGCCGACCGTTCCTATTCGTTTGTCACCATGAACAAGGTCACCATCGAAAAGGACAAAAGCAATGCATTGTACCTCTTTATGAGCCTTGTACTGGGCGGACCGTCCAAAGGACTGTCGGACATGCGCGATTTGTGCTCTATCCCTGTCGCCTATTACGGCGCCAATGAAGAAACTTACCTGTATAAACTAAGTGTATTTTTGCGTTTTATGCAGAACCATGTGCGACTGATCAGTCAAAATCCTTCTATTTCCGACAAAAATATCCTGATGTATTACAACAAAAACATCCAAAAAATAGAAGGTAAAACATTATATTTGCTTGCCGACGAGTTAGCCAAAGACGTCGATACCGAAGCCGAAATCGGAAAAGTGTACGAAGGGCAGGTAAAAATCGTTACACGCGAAGAAGTACAGAAAGCCATTGAGCATAAAGACCCCAATGTGATTTTTCTACACAAAGTAGGTCCGGGCAGTCGCAAATCCAATGCCCTTTGCTACAAAATGCTGGTGGACGTTGCCGAGGCGCAGTTCTACTATTTCGATTATCACAAAATCGACAACAAATCGCCCGACGCTTTTCTGGTTTCAGACTTTAAAAAACTGTCCAGAAAGAACTGAAATTTCAGCTATTGTCAAAGGTACCGATATCCCCTTGCGCCGTTCCGATGCGTTGCCGCTCTGCGCCGAAGCCTTGAATGAAACGGAAGAATCCGCAAAAGCGCAGAATCGATTGAGCAAGAGCGCTTTCGGTGATGATTCGGGTCATTTCAAAAGAATCTATTAAAATCAAAAATAAACATGAAAACACAACAATCGTTATTTTTTGCAGCCCTCTTCACGAGCGTAACTGCATGCAACTCCGAAACGCCCAAAAAACCCCTGAACCTCGTGCACCTCATGACCGATGACCATTCGTTCCAGACCATCAGCGCCTATGGCCATCCCATCTCAAAATTAGCGCCGACGCCCAATATTGACCGGCTGGCCGCCGAAGGAGTACTCT
>JAIRLS010000343.1 GCA_031259205.1 Bacteroidales bacterium
AATGGTCATATTTGAACGGGGAACCTGATGCGAAACAGGAATGTTTAGATATTTCTTCGTTATCTTCATAGAAATATCTTTTGCGTCTATTGGCGCTGCTGCAAGCAAAACAACGCATATTGATAAAAACAGGATTTTATTTTTCATGATGATATATTTATTATAAGTGCAAAGTTAAAAAAAACGAGATAAATTTACGCTACCAACCATAATGTTGAGAATACAATATTTAGTGTACCCTTTTCTTCGGACAGAAATTAATACTTTATTAAACAAATTTATTATACTATCCTCGTTCATAATATATGATATATATATTGTTTTTTCGGGAATAATTTGTAGATTTGCAAAAAAAATACATTATGCTTAATGTACAAAAAAAATCGGCATTGCTAACTATATATAGATTTTGATAAGAAAAAGAACACAAATAGTTGAATTTTACACATATAAATTGGGCAAAAAGCAGAAAAGCTATACTTAATTAGCAATGCCGAATTTGTATAACGCTACGACAGTTAGCGAGGAACGCCGTATATGCCTAAAACATCGGCTAAAAGCACGTACAGCGCCGTATCGAAACCGGTGATATAACTGCGCGAATTGCACAGGATGGCAGCGCTGTAGCCGCCGTTTACTCCGCCGCACCACATGGTTGCCGTTCCTGCGAGATTGCCGTCGTGGTAATAGCCGCCCGGATACAGACTGGTGTGTTTCATGCGCCAGCCCAGCGCATACCATCCGTTTGAATACTGTAACGGCGTAAACATTTCGCTGCGCGTTGCAGCGTTTAATATATCGGGAACGCCGGATAATCCGTCGAACGAAGCCAGAAACCGCATCATCTGGCTGGTGGATGCGATCAGGCCGCCGGCTGCCGCTATCAGCGGCATGTTGTTGTCGTAGGCGCTATAGCCGCTTTGCGGGTAATAAACACACTCGTTGCTCCGTTTTTGCTGACGAGTGTTGCCGCCAACGTGTATATCGCTGATTCCCGCATCAAGCAACAGTTCTTTAAGGTATTGTTCGTAAGTTTTTCCGGTAATTTTTTCGATGATTTTGCCCAGTACGCCAAAGCCCAGATTGTAATAGGAAAATGTCGTTCCGGGGTCGTATGTCTGGGCGCGACCGAGCATATAAGAGATCAATTCGTCGAGTGTCTGATTCATATAGGGTTCGGTAAACATCGGGTCGGGATTGCTGATCCAGCCGCTCCTGTGCTGCAGAAAATGGCGGGGCGTAACCGTCGCCTTGTTGCCTGTTACGCCGGGAAATTCGTCGTTCAGGACGCCGCCCGCGCCGAAAACGTTTTGATCAAGATTCAACAAACCGTTTTCTGCCAACTTCATGATACACACTGCTGTAAACTGCTTGGAAATGCTTGCCAGCCGGAACAGGTGATCGGGCGTTACCCTCGTCCGGTTTTCCCTGTCGGCGAAGCCAACGCCGTAACTGTAGATGACTGTTTCGTTCCGCATGACCGATACCGACAAGCCGGGTATGGAATAAGTCTTCATAAAGGCGTAGAGGTAATTGTCCAAATCTTTGTTGCCGTTTTTTACCAGCAAGGTATAAGTATTGCTGTTACCGTTGACCGCCTGCACCCTCAAACTCACCGCGCCCGAACAGTTGACCGGCGAGGAGGGCGAAGTTTCTTCGCTGTTGTTGATAAACAGTTTGGCATGTTGGGGGATAGAAAACGATATTTTCAGTTGCTCGATATTTACGCCTTCGGGGAGGGTGGCATAAATGACATGATCGTTGAAAACGCCGCTTACCGGAGTGGTGATCCCGGCATTGACGCCGGTGAACGACACCGATTGCAGCGTGTTATCCGAAGCCGAGGCCGGCGCTTTTTCCTGCGACACAACGACGGCTTTCGGTTTCACGCCTTCGCCCGACACGGTGACGATCGCCGTACGCGCATTGCCGATGTTTGCGGCGGCGGTAACGCTCACAGAACCGTCGCCATTCCCCGACGAGGGGGAAACGGAAAGCCATTCGCCTGTTTGTTCGATGGTTACCTGCCATGCAGTGTTGGAAGTAATACCGATGGTTTGGGCTTCCGGCGACAGAGCGGTAAAGTTCAACACCTTTTCCGATAAAGTAAGTTGGCGGGCGTCGTCGGAAGGGTTGTCGTCGTCCGGGGTTACCGGTGTTTCTTTGCCGGCGGGATCGGGCATTTCCGGATCCGACTTTTCGCACGACGACAGAATCAAGCCCGATACGACCAACAAAAGCGCTACCGCACGCTTTAATTCGAATGCCACGACGAGAAAAAATCCCGTCATAACGTCGCTGACGAAACGTTCCGTATGAACTTTGCTTGCTGATTTTTGCATTTTTTTCTACTTTGATGGTTTTGTTATTTACATCCGGTGAAAATGAAATTCACAAAATTACAGAATTTTCATAATAAGTTTCATCATTAGCATGTAAATTCTGTAAATATGTAAATTTAAAAAAGCGGCAATAGCGGGGCGGGCAATGCCCGCCCCGCCGCTTCGCCGCCTTGGTTCGGCATTTATTCTCCGGTGGTAAAGCCGCCCAGCGCTTCTACCTCGTCGCGGGAAAGAGGGCCGTTGTAGAGCCTGATGCCTGCCACGTGCACATCTGCGCTTTCTCCGTCGTTATCCCCGAATAAAATCAGGCCGGCAGGGTCAAACGACAGCTTGCCGTCAAGACTGCCATAGTCGCCATGTCTTTTATCTTCATTTTCCGGTATCGGGCCTGCGTTAAACATTCGCCCGTTGAGGTACTGGGTAAACCATTTTCCTCCGCACGCCGCCGAAATGACATAACGGTACCATACCCCGTCAAAAACGGCGTCATTGGACTGCATATACTCTATCCAATTGACCCACCCGAATCCGTGAGAAGCTGCATTTGCGAATATTTCGGAATCGCCGTCCCACCAATTCGAACCATGAGAAGCATTGTCCGCATCGGTTTGAACTACCGCAAGCCAACCGGTGTGTACCGGTATCATAAAATCCACTACCAGCGTATATTCGTTCATCCGGCTGCCGCCTCCGTTGGCTGTAATCCCGTGGCTTTGGTCAAGAAAGAAAAAGTATGCCTCGGGGAGCAGTACGGCGGGGTTATTGTCAGCAGGGCCTGCAACTCGCGTAAGTATGTTGGCATCGTTGTTCGGGATTTCGCTTAGATTCTCCGAGAGGTATTTCCCGAATTTCAAGGGACTTGATCCCGTAGCGGCTTGAGTCAGGTCGGATTCGTTTTCGAAATTCCACGAAGCAATAAGCGTCGGTTCGACAGGCGCAGCGCTAAAGCGAAGCGCCTTGATGTTCATGTTGGCAGAGCTGACGTTCAGGCGGATTTTGTTTTTCCCCGCATTCAGGCTCACTTTTCTTACCGGCATCCAGCGGAAAATCGTCCAGCTATAGCCGTCCGGCACGGCTACATTGCCTGTGGCGTTTACGCCGTTCACATCCAGATGGATATAACCGGGGTTGTTTTTCCCTATTTCTATAGTTTGCTGGGAATGGGAGGAAAAGAGCATGTCCACCTGATAGGTTCCCGCCTGTTCGGCGTTGACGGTATATACCAGCCATTCGTTGGCTCCCACTTGCCCGATATGGGTGCTGCCGGCGTCATCCGTTTGTATATCTACTGCGGTTTCACGGTAAGCGTTTTCCCCGAAGGTATTTACATCGTCAGAGTCGTGGAAGGCAAAGCCTTCGCCGCCTTCGTCGAAATCAATCGCGTCGATCACGGAAACGGTTGACAGGGATACGTTATGCGGTCCGTTGAAGGGAAGAGAGCCTATGTTCAGGGGAACGTTTTTGGTAGCGCTGGTTCCTCCTGCGTTGGCTACCGTTATTACGATTTCATAGGCGCCGTCTTCCAGCGTCAGGGAGCCGGTTGCGCTTTCGCTCGTATTGTAGGTCAGAGGCGTTTCTGCGCCGTAGTCCAGCGTGATTTCCGCTTCGACTTCAATCGTATTGTTCCAAAGCACCCATACGTTATAACTTTGGTAATCGACAGGATCGCCGACTTGCAGGTTCACCGATCTGAGCAACTCGTCCACCCGCGCTTGCAGGTTCAGGGGAGTAACGAGGAAAATCTTCGGGGCGGAGCATTTTTCGTCGCCATTGACAATTTCCACTGTAAAAGCGGTCTCGACGGAGGCAAGGTTTTCAAACAGTTTTTCGCTTTCCGTCAGGGCGTTACACTGCACGGTTTGCCCGTTGTAGGAGATCACTACGTTGGCGGCGGTTTGCGCGGTGTTTTCCCATGTCGCTCGCACGCCGAAATCACCATAAGCGGCGACATTCACGGTTTCCAGAATGGCGTCGTACTTTGAAGTTACCTTGGCCGTTCCCGAAACGGTTACCGGCGACGAACGCTGTCCGTCTTTGGTAACGGTGATCAAGGTGACCTCGAAGGTCTTCAAATCGTTGGCTTCAAAGGAATAAGTGCTTGTTGCCGCTCCTTTGATATCAAACCTTACGGTTTGCTTGTTACCGTTCACATCCGTATAGGATATTTCCACATACTCGACATTATCGGGGTCGGGGTTTGTCCACGATAAGGTCAACTGCTGAAAACCGGGAGTTAAACTTGCGCCGGTTACCGCCTGAGCGGGTTTCACTTCTTCGGAGGGGTCGTCTTTACAGGCGAACAGTCCGCACGTTACTAACATGAATAGACTTGCTATTCTCCAAAAATTGAACTTTTTCATATTACTTTAATTTAATTTATTAATACTACATTTAATTATTACTACATTTGTTTAATACTACATTTAATTATTACTACATTTAATTACTACTCTTAAAGACCTCTGTCAAAGACCGCTGCTGTACTATCCTTGGTCATAATATGAGAAATATACATGACACGGTATGATTTTGCGATTGGCTACGCCGAGTTCCGCTCCGGTTCCCCGTACTTTAGATGGTTAAGTCTTTTTTTGAGGTGCTATCCTTTTTTCTGCGCTATCGTCTGCCATTGGGCTACATAAGTGCGGTGGGCGTTGGGGGAGATTGGCTGCGCCGAGCTCCGCTTCGCTCCGG
>JAIRLS010000086.1 GCA_031259205.1 Bacteroidales bacterium
GAATAGATAAATTAACAAAAAAAGAGATGGAAACATATAAAAGAAGCGTACTGGAATACGACGATGTCGCTCTTGCCGTGGATTATGCGGAAGAAAAAGGCATTGAAATCGGTGAAAAGAGAGGTATTGAAATCGGTGAAAAAAGAGGCGTTGAGATCGGCAAGAGGCGCAATACGGAAAGAATCATTCGCAACGGTTACAGCCTGGGAATGAGCCTTAAGCAGCTTGCCGCAATTACAGATCTGACAGAGGAACAGATAGCCGCCATTTTGAATGAAAAGTAGTTGGAAGTAAAATCTGCGAAACGGGCAAAGTCTGATAAAGGCCTTTTTTCGGAAGGAGTGATTTTAAAGGGACTTTAAAAGATAAATTAACAAAAAAAGAAATGGAAACATATAATAGAAGCGTACTGGAATACGATGATGTCGCTCTTGCCGTAGATTATGCGGAAGAAAAAGGCGAAAAGAGAGGCGAAAGGCGTAATATGGAAAAAATCATTCGCAATGGTTACAGGCTGGGCATGAGCCTTAAGCAACTTGCCGCAATTACAGACCTCACAGAGGAACAGATAGCCGCCATTTTGAATGAAAAGTAGTTGGAAGTAAAATCTGCGAAACGGGCAAGGTCTGATAAAGGCCTTTTTTCGGAAGGAGTGATTTTAAAGGGACTTTAAAATCGGATGATTTGCCACAGGCAGATTCCAGCTACTGTCGGAACTGTGAATCCATGACGACAGACACATTATTTCACCGGTTTGAGAAACATCTCCGCCTGAACCGTTTGATTGATTCGGGCGGCACGACACTGGCAGCGGTCAGCGGCGGCGTCGACTCTATGGTCATGCTGCGCTTGCTGCATGAGGCGGGCGTCGCTCTCGCCGTAGCGCACTGCAACTTCTCCCTGCGCGGCGACGAATCGGACGGCGACGAGGCTTTTGTGAAACAAAAAGCGACGGAAGGAGGCATGAATTTTCACGGTATCCGTTTCGACGTTCGGAAACATGCCGCACAAAAAGGTATCTCCATTGAGATGGCCGCTCGCGAACTGCGTTACCGGTGGTTCGACGAACTGGCGACGCAGCACGGCTACAGCCGTATTGCCGTTGCACACCACCGCGACGATAACATCGAAAACCTGTTTATCCGGCTGGCAAGAGGAACAGGCATCAAGGGATTAACCGGCATGAAAGCCGTTCATGGGAACATTATCCGTCCGTTGCTGTTTGCATCGCGCGACGAAATTGCCGCTTACGCGAAGGAGAAAGCAGTGACTTTCCGCGAAGATTCAAGCAATGCCGGCGATGATTACGTCCGCAACCATATTCGTCATCACCTGATTCCCGGCCTGGAAAATTTTTTCCCCGGTCTGCGCAACGTCTTAAATCGCGACATCGAACATTTTGAAGGCGTAGAAGCCTTCTATCGCGAATCCCTCGAACGTTTCAAGCAACAGACATGCCGCATTTCCGGCGAAATAATGTACATTGATATACCACTGCTGTTACAAAGCCCTTCCCCGGCCACTTTGCTGTATGACATACTTCATCCCTACGGTTTTTCAGCCGGCGCCATTTCCGAAGCGCTGTCCCCTCCGTTTCGTTCCGGCCGCCTGTTCTACAGCGCTTCCCACCGGCTGCTGTGCGACCGGAAATCCCTGCTGCTGCAAGCGAGAGAACCGGACGACAAGCAAGAATATCCAGTTGATCTGACGAAAAACTTGTGGCGCCTGCCGCATATCACCCTGTTTATCAGCCGCTTCGCAACGCCGCCGGAATACTCGCCCGATAGAAATCCGGCCATAGCCTGTTTGGACGGCGACCGTCTTATCCAACCGCTGATCATCCGGCAATGGCGGCCGGGCGATCGCTTCCAGCCGCTCGGAATGAACAGGATGAAAAAACTGAGCGACTTTTTCATCGATTTGAAACTGTCGCTTGCCGAAAAGGAAAAGGTGCAAGTGCTAACCTCCGCCGGACAGATTGTCTGGGTAGTCGGCTACCGCATTGACGACCGCTACAAAATCACCCCCGACGTCCGAAAAGTAGTCCGAATCGAAAAAATAAGCGCCCGTTAAATTCAGCGGATGATATCGTTGAACTGCTGTCGCATCTCTTCCAGTTTTTCGAGCTGGGTAGGGGCGAGGTTTTCCGTTTCGCCGATGTCGCTGTCGAGTTTGTACAATTGTTCGTAGGGAGCATTGCCCAGGTCGCTGTTGGTCCATTTGGAGAAGGCAGGCCCCTGATGCGGGGGTATGTAAGCCCAATGTCCGCGGCGGTAGGCGAGTTTTCCCTGCGCTTCCTGTACCAAGTCGGCGCGTCCTGTGGGATTTTCTCCCAGCAGCGCGTCCATCACGTCCCGGCTGTCTTTTTGATGGTCGACCGGTTGCCGGAGGAGCGCCGCGAAAGAGTTGTACAGGTCGATTTGGCAGACCATGGCGTCCGACGTTCCGGGCGTCACCGTACCTTTCCATTGCAGGACAAAAGGCACCCGCGTGCCTCCGTCGAAGAGGCTGTATTTTCCGCCGCGCAGAGCGCCGGCAGGGCGGTGGTCGCCCAGTTTTTCGACAGCGTCGTCACGATAGCCGTCGTCCACTACCGGGCCATTGTCGCTGGTGAAGACGATAATGGTGTTTTCCGCCAATCCTTTGGCCTCCAAATGGTCGAGTAACTGCCCTACGCACCAGTCGGCTTCCAGAATGGCGTCGCCACGAGGCCCCAGCCCGGATTTTCCTGCAAACATTTCGTTCGGCAGGCGCGGGACGTGTGGCTGATGCAGGCCGTAATACAGGAAGAAGGGCTGGCTGTCCTGTCTGTCGATAAATGATTTTACGTGATCCAGAAAGGTTTTTGCCATGGTTTCGTCTATCCACAGGGCGGATTTTCCGCCGCGCATGTATCCGATACGCGACACGCCGTTGACAATGCTCTGTTCATGACCGTGGCTCGGGTGCATTTTTAGCAGTTCGGGGTTATCTTTTCCGGTAGGTTCGCCTTCAAAATTTTTGACATAGCTCACTTCAATGGTATCGTTTTTATTCAGACCGGCCACCCGGTTGTTTTCGACATATACACAAGGCACGCGGTCGTTGGTGGCGGCCATGATGTAACAGTAGTCGTATCCGATTTCGCGCGGGCCGGGCGCGATGTGTCCGTTCCAGTCGATGTTGCCTGTGCCAAGCCCCAGATGCCATTTTCCTACTGCTCCGGTGGAGTATCCGGCATTGCGGAACATGCGGGGAAGGGTTTGCATGGCGGTGTCGATGATCAGGGGTGCGTCGCCGGGCAATATGCGGGCATTTTTGTTGCGCCACGGATACATGCCTGTCATCAGCGCATAACGGCTGGGGGTGGACGTGGCAGAAGTGGCATAACCGCAAGTGAAGTGCAACCCGTCGTTGATAAGGCGGTCGATATTGGGCGTATGCAGGGTTTGAGCGGGATTGTAGCCGCTTACGTCTCCATAGCCCAAATCGTCGGCCAGGATAACGATGACGTTGGGTTTTCTTTTTCCGGCGGTATTGCCGCAGGAAACCGCGCCGGCCATGACCGTTCCGGCGAGGCAGACATTAAGAGATTTTTGCAGGATGATTTTCATTATTGCTGTTTTTCAAAATTAAAAGGGAAAAGAGCGGAATACTGATGTGCCTGCTGCATGATTTTCAGCATTTCGGCGACAATTTCGGGATGTTGTTCCGCTACATTATGATCTTCATGGATGTCTTCGGACAAATTGTACAGTTCGACGGAAGGTTTCCCGGGATGATTGACATTTAAGCGGACGGCTTTCCAGTCGGCTTTTCTCACGGCCATTTTGCCGCCCTGTTCGTGAAATTCCCAGTAGAGATAATCGTGTTGTCGCTGTTTGGTTTTTCCCAGCAGGGTGGGAAGAAAGGAGATGCCGTCGGTATGTTTCGCTTTTGCGCCTGCCAGTTCTGCCAGTGTGGGCATGACGTCCCAGAAAGCGGATATATGGCTGCAAACGGCGCCTGCTTTGATTTTCTCCGGATACCGTACGATAAGCGGCACCCGTATTCCTCCTTCGTAGAGGTCGCGTTTTATGCCACGCAGGGGTCCGTAGCTTTTGAAAAAGTCCGGGTCGGCGCCGCCTTCTCTGTGCGGGCCGTTATCGCTGGTGATCATGACGACGGTGTTTTTGTCGAGGCCGAGGCGTTCGAGCAGTTCCGTTATCTCGCCCACATAAGCGTCGAAGCGGGTAATCATGGCGGCAAAATCGGCTTTGGGGTGGGGCGTGCTGCCGTAGCCGCCGTCCTTGTATGCAGCGCCGCCGTCCACGCCTTTGAACGGCTTTTCGGGAAACCTGTTCCTGTATCCGGCAATGATGCTGTCATCGGGATTGACCAGTTCCGCATGGGGAAGGATGCAGGTCAGGAAGGCGAAAAAGGGCTTGCTGCGGCTGTTTTCAATGAATCGCAATGCCTGTTGCTGTATCAGGTCTTGAGCGTACTGTTCCGTTTTGTGACCGGCGTTGCCCGGCAACCATACCGTATCCCGGTTGTGCCACAAACGGTAGGGGTAGTAATTATGCGCTAACCGCTGACAGTTATATCCGAAGAACTCGTCGAATCCCTGGTTTTCGGGCGCTCCTTCCGAGTGTGGGGCGCCAAGTCCCCATTTTCCGAAACATCCTGTGGCATAACCGTTCTCTTTGAGCATTTTCGCGATGGTGTAGGTGCCGGCGGGCTGGGGATACTGTCCTTCCGGTTTCATCTCCCTGTTACCGCGAATGGGACTGTGGCCGGTGTGCAACCCCGTTACTAACGAGGAACGGGACGGCGCGCTGACGGTGCATCCGGCGTAATATTGGGTGAACAGCATCCCCTCCTTTGCCAGCCGGTCAATATGGGGCGTTTTGATGTACTGCTGCCCGTAGCAGCCCAAATCGCCATAGCCCAAATCGTCGGCCACAATAAGGATGATGTTGGGCGGGGAACCGGCGCTTTTTGCCTGACCGCATGAAGCGACTCCCGCCAGCGCAACGGAAGCCGTCAGGTATAACCCTGTTTTCCCATGTAAAATATTTATTGTCATTCTTTGGGGATTTTTATTTTGACGGAATAAAACATTCCCGACGGAATTGTTTGGAATCCGGTCTGCGGGGAAATATTTCGAATATTTTCGTCATATATTCTTGATGATGGCATAAAAACCTTTTTTCTGCAAATGTAAATATTCATTTTCAGGATTCCAAAACAGGACGGTAATATTGTCGCAAAAAATCACTTTCCTGCACGAATTAAAGGCAGGGTCAATTTTCTCTCAAATTGGGATTAATATCCTGCTGGCTTTGCGGTATCGGCCATTGATAATCCTGTGGATTCCGGAAATTTCTTGTAATGACGAACCATCTGTCGTGAGGATCGTTTTGTCCGTTTTTTTTCCGCATGTTGCCGGCTCCCGGAAAAGGAGCGCCGTAGCAATCGCCGTTCAATACTTCATGGGCGATTCCCCATCGCAGTATATCCCAATAGCGGTGGCCTTCCATGGCTAATTCCACGCGCCGCTCATTGCGCATGACCGGACGCAACAGCGCGGGATTTACTTCTTGCACGGGAGGCATTTGCACGGAGGCGCGTCCCCGTATTTTGTTGATGGTGGAATCGAGCAGTTCTTGAGTGATGACGGAACCGCCCTCTAACCGCGCCTCCAGATAATTGAGCAATACTTCGGCGTAACGGACAACAATCACATTGGCTCCGTAAAGATATAAACTTCCGGAATATCCTTCATCGAAAAATTTGCGCAGTCCGAAACCGGTATAAGTGGTTTGTTTTCCTGCGCCCAACTGGTCGAGAGAAGATGATGCGTCGGGATGGCAGATGTATTTTTTCCCTTTAAAGTCGCTCCGGTCGTAGAGGAGTGTGTATCTTAGCCTCGGATCTCTGTTTTTTCCGAGGTCGGTGGGGTCGTAACGGGCGCTGTCAAACGAAAAGGGATGACCGCTGTCAAATTCATAGGCTTCCCACAGGCTTCCCATCGGACAGATGATATGCCATCCGTTGGCGACGGCAGGATAGGCATGTTGAGGCAATGCGTTTCCTGCGAGGTTTTCGAGGTATTGAACGGCGAAAATATTTTCGGCGCTGTTTTCGTTCGACGGCAGGAAAATACTTTGATAATCGGGATCGATCAAATTGTCGCCCCAGTCGATAATTTTTTTGCATGCGATTGCCGCCTGTGCCCATTGCCGGTCGGCGAGCAGGATTCGTCCGAGGAAAGCGAGAGCTGCCTGCGCCGTTGCGCGTCCTGTTTCCGACGCGCTCAAGTCCTTTTGCCGGGGCAATATGCCGGCTGTTTCCGTCAATTCCGAGATGACGAAATCGACTACTTCCGTTTTAGCGTTCTTTTTGACGGTGTTGGCGTTTTCCGGCGTCAGCGTTTGACGGACAAGCGGTACGGCGCCGAAATACTGAGAGAGATAAAAATACTGCACTGCCCTGAGAAATCTGGCTTCGGCCTTCATCCGGTCGATGACGGCGCTGGAAGCGTTTATCCGGTCGATGTTTTCTATGAACCGGTTGCAGCGGGCGATTTTGGCGTAAGCATTTTTCCAGTACGCATTGATGGTGTTGTTGGAGGCATTCAGCGTACCGTCCGATAATTTATGGTAATTGGAATTTCCGGTGGTGGTGGCTCTCCTGTCTAAAGCATTATCGGATGCAAATTCCATGAACAGCAAGCCTCCGTATGAATTCCAGTCGGTTTCGAACCCTGTCGTATTATAGACTATATTTCCCCTGTAACAGCCCATCAACGCGGTGGTTGCACCGGCTTCGTCAGTCCATACATTGGACTGCTCAAGCCCTGTCAGCGGGGATGTTTCCAGTTGTTCGCCGCAAGAGGCGATTCCTGAAAGCAGGAGAAACCAGAAAGAATTAACTTTGACAAAATGATAAATGTGATTCCTTGTTTTCATGTGATTAGAATTTAAGATTAATACCAAAAATGAATGTTGACAGGTGTGGATAATAGTCGCCGCCGGTATTTATTTCAGGGTCCCATCCTTTCCGGTAATGACTCCATGTGATGAGATTTTCGGCGCTCAAATAGATTCGTAAGGCATCCATTTTCCAGTTTTCCATCAAGGTTTTCGGGAAGGTATATCCCAATTGAATGTTTTTCAACCGGAGATAATTTGCGTTAACTACCCAGAAGTTGGACAGGACGCCGTTGTTGCCGTCCGAATTTCCCAGTACCTGTAATCTCGGATATCCGGGATATCTTTGCGGATGGTCGGGATTAAATCTTCCCTCCCACATCCAGCGTTGAATGGTTCCCAAATTGCGGAAGGCGTATCCGGCATAACTTTCCAGACGGCCTTTTACTCCGGCCACGCCCTGAAAGAAGGCGTTGAAATCAATTCCTTTGTACCGGAATCCCAAATTGAGCGCAAAGGTGTATCTGGGTATTCTGCTTCCAAGTATTTCTCTGTCCATATCGGCTGTTACTTTTCCGTCGCCGCTGATATCGACAAATCGGAAATCGCCCGGGCGGGCTGCCGTTTTACTTAATATGGCCGACGGATTGTTGTCATTATACCATGCATCAATGTCGTCCTGATTTAAAAATACGCCGTCCGTACGGTATCCGTAATACACCTGCATGGGATGGCCGATAAACAGGTCGCTTCCATTACCTGTCAAACCGTTGGGTTGATTAACATTGCCTACTCCCAAATCCAGCACCTTATTGTTGATGATGGAAAAATTACCGTTAACATGATAGGTAAAATCTTTTATTTTAAGGGTATGCGACAGTTCAAATTCCCATCCCGTATTTTTTAGCGCTCCGGTATTCATTTCCGAAAGATTCATCCCCAAGACACTGGAAACGCTCGAAGTGGGTTTGTACAGGATGTCGGTAGTATGACGGTAAAAATACGATACGCCGGCATTCAACAATCCCCTGTGCAGGCTTATTTCTACGCCTCCGTCGGCAGTTTGGGTGTTTTCCCAGTGGATGAGGGGATCTACATAAGTAATCATTGCCGCCCCCTGATTGAAAGTGTTTCCCACGGGATAGTTCCATCCGAGTTCATAAATGGACTGCCAGGGATAGTTGCCTATGTTCTGGTTGCCCAGAATCCCCCATGACGTTTTAAGTTTTAAATTCGACAGCCATGACGAGGCGCCGTGCATGAAGGATTCTTCCGAAAGGCGCCATCCTGCGGCGACGGAAGGGAAAACGCCGTATTTTTTCGTGGAGGGGAAACGGGAAGAGCCATCATAACGTACCGTGGACTCGAACATGTAACGTCCGAGGTAATCGTATTTGATGCGTCCGAAGAACGACTGTATAGCCCAATCCCATCCGGCGCCGCTTGCCTGCTGATTGTCGGGCGAGCCGGCGTCCAGATAGGGCAGATCGTTCCCGGGAAATTTATCCCTGAATCCGGTCACCCCTCGCTGTCCCTCTTTCTCGAAGGAATAACCGGCCAAAACGTTTACGCTGTGTCCCGCCCAGCTTTTCGTGTAATCGGCGGTCATCTGGAAAGTGCTGTAAACGGTTCTTGTTTCGCTCTGATTCAAAGACGAGGGCGACATGGTGTTATTGTCGGTGAGTTTGAAGGTGGAACGATACAGTTTTTCCTCATGATGCGAAAAATTGTATCCTCCTATGACGGAGAATACGAGGCCTTTTACCGGCGTTGCATCCAATCGTGCATTGACGGCTGCTTTCCATTGCGGTTCTTCCCAAAAGGAAGGGCTGTCGAGCCATGCAATGGGTGTGCCGCTGCTTTCCGGGCCGATGCCGTAATTTCCGTCCGGCAACCGTCCGGCATAAACAGACGGATAGCGTATGGAGTTAAGAATGATTCCTGTAGTCATTCGGCTAACGTCTTTCCCTCCGGGCACTGCCGGTTCGCTGATCGTCGATGTAAGGCCTGACATGCGGGCGGTCAGTTTCAACCATGAAGCCAGTGAAGCGGTCATATTGATACGGGCGTTGTATCTGGTATAGTTGTTTTTTTTCACCACCCCGTTTTGGCTCAGGTAGCCGACGGCCAAGTAATAACTGTTTTTTTCCGTTCCTCCCGTCAGTGTAAAATCGTGTCCGGTTTGGAATCCGGCGTGTCCCATCACATCCTTTACAAAATTGGTATTGGGGTGTCCTGCGGGATCACTGCCGTCTTTGAATTTTTGAATATCGTCGGCGGTATAGGTTTGCGTACCGGAGGCCTCGTTGAATGCCTGCGCATATTCCCATGACGGCAGATTGTCGGGCAATGCGGAAGGACGCACCACTCCTGCATAACCGCTGTAATTCATTTTCAACTTGCTTTCTTTTCCGGCTTTAGTGGTAATCAAAATAACGCCGTTCGCGCCTCTTGCCCCGTAAATAGCGGCAGTAGAAGCATCTTTCAACACATTAATCGACGACACTTCCTCCGGACGAACATCATTGATATCCCCCGGAATGCCGTCAATCAATACCAGCGCTTCGGGAGTGGCGCCGAATGATCCCACACCCCTTACCCATATCTCTCCGGGGCTGGCGCCCGGCCGGCCGGAACGCTGGATTAATGTAACTCCCGACATCTGTCCGGCTAAAGCATTGGATAAGGCTGCAACAGGGCGACCTTCCAACTGTTCGGACGACACTTGCGATATGGAGCCGATGACATTCACTTTCTTCTGCACCCCGTATCCGACCACCACTATTTCCTCTATTTCCTGGGCGCTTTCGCTCAAGGTTACGGAAATGTTCGACTGTTCGCCTGCCACAATCTCTTGTGTGGCGTATCCTACAAAGGAATAGACCAGCACCGCCTCACGATGGGGAACAGTAATGGAATATTGGCCGTTACTGTCCGTTATGACCCCTGTCGTCGTGCCTTTTACGGTGACGTTCACTCCGGGCATCGGTTCGCCGCCGGTGTCGCCAACGGAACCGGTGATGACAATTCCCTGCAAAGCGGCTTTGGGAGCCAGCATCACTAATTTATTGTCAATGATCCGGTATGCCAACTGGGTATTGTTCAGCATGTCCGTCATTACGCGGTCAAGGTTTTGGTTATGGACGTTCAGGCTCACTCTCCGGCTGAGGTCGCTCAGTCCGTCCGTATAGAAAAAACGGTAATCCGTCTGCTGTTCGATACTTTTGATTACTTGCCGGATTTCCGCCTGATCCACCCTGAGAGTGATCGTTTGCGAGAAACCGGTGGCTGTTACCCGAACAAGGGCAACCAACATGAGTACAAATGACAGTTTCATTATTTTATTTATTTTACGTTTACAATATTTAATCATTCTATTCAATTCCATACGATTGGTTTTTTATAATGTTTATGACGTATTTCTTTAAGAAAAGGGTGTGTGAAAAGCTCTTTTTTATTGGGATGTACAAAGGTTTCACGAAGCGCCGCAAAGGATAATTTTGAATATAGTTTATATTCAATAATATAAACGAAAATTTTAAATTGTGTTTTCGTTTTTTTACCTGTTTTGTCTCGTTATGCATATATTTTCAGGCCGATACACCCACATTTTATTAGTTGCTACAAAAATTAAATATAATATGCTTATTAACACATTTTTATATGACATAAATTCAAATATTTAGTTGCTACAAAATAAGATTTTCTAAGTGTTAAATTACGTAATATCAATATTTTACTTTACAGAAACGGATGTACGGGAGTATATCTTTCCAGTGCGCCGTTTTTGTAGAGGGGGACGATGTCGGTTTGGTCGGGCGTGTGGCAATAGGGGATGGTATCTGCGGCGTTGATTTTCCGGAGTCGTTCGTTTTGTGCGGCTTTTTTGATGTATCCCATCAGGTTCCCTTTTGCCAGCGACCACAGATCCATGGCGGCCATAGCGCTGTCGCAGATACTTTCGAATTTCCCGCTGTCGATCAGCTTTTGGGCTACGGCGCCGGCGAATACGGCGTCTTCGAGATTGAAACGTCCTTTCCATCCGGCGCAGAGCAGAAAGACGTTCCTTGTTCCCGCTTCGAGCCAGCGACAGAGTGCGCTGAAATTGAGATACGATCCTACTGCCGCCTGATGGCATTGCGCCGCTAAACGGATGGTGTGCGTACCGTTGGTCGTGCTGTATGCAATGGTTTTTCCCTCTATCGTTTCACGGGTAAAATACTTGGGCGAGTTGCCTATGTCGGCGAAGTCGAGTTTAACGCCATCCCGTTCTGCTGCTATAACGGCCTTACCTGCGTATGCTTTCAGTTCGTCAACGGAGCTGAGGGGGATGACCCGGTGGGCGCCGTTCATAAAAGCCGTACAGATGGAGGTAGAAGCGCGTAGAATGTCGATAGCTACAGCATTAGCGCCTTCGTGCGGATAGGCGGAAAATTGAACGGGCGTGAAACAAACGGTGATTTGGTACATTATACAAAGGGGAATCTCACTACTTTAGCTTTCAATGATTTTCCCCGGACGGAAAGATAGACTTCCGTGTCGGGCGCGGCGTAGTCGATGGCAAGGTATCCCATCCCGATGCCTGTTTTCAGGCAGGGCGACATGGTTCCGGAAGTAATACGACCTATTTCCGTACCTTTTGAATCGGTAATGCTGTAACCGTGACGCGGGATTCCTTTTTCTTCCATCTTTATTCCGACAAGTTTCCGGGTCACGCCTTCGGTTTTCTGTTTCAGCAACAGTTCTCTGTCGATAAAGTTTTTTCCATCGACAAATTTGACGATCCAGCCCAAGCCGGCTTCAATGGGCGAGGTAGTGTCGTCAATATCGTTTCCGTAAAGGCAGTATCCTTTTTCCAGTCGCAACGTATCGCGGGCGGCTAATCCTGCCGGAAGGATATTTTCTTCTTTTCCGGCGTCGAACAAGCTTTCCCAGATGTCGATACCGTCTGCATTGTTGAAATACAGTTCAAAACCGCCTGCGCCCGTGTAACCTGTTGCGGAGATAATCACTCTGTCTATACCGGCGAAAGGGGCGGTAATGAATGAATAGGCGGGGATTTTTTTCAGGTCTGCCGGCGTCAGTTTTTGCATCACTTCAATCGCTTTGGGGCCTTGCACGGCTAATTGCGAGATATGTGCCGACGCATTTTCCAATTCTGCCCCCACACGGTTGTTGCGCTGTATCCATTCCCAGTCTTTTTCGATATTGGCGGCATTTACCACCAGCATGTATTCCTGTTCTTCGTAACGGTACACGCAGATGTCGTCCACAATGCCTCCCTTGCCGTTGGGCATACAGGAGTATTGCACTTTTCCGACAGGCATGACGGATGCATCATTGGTAGTGATGTGCTGGATGAGCGTCAGTGCGTTGGGGCCTTTGATGCTGATTTCGCCCATGTGGGAAACATCAAACACGCCCGCGCCATTGCGCACTGCCAGATGTTCGCAGTTGACGCCCTGATATTCTATCGGCATGTTGAAGCCGGCAAAAAGCGACATTTTTGCGCCCAAACGCTGATGAATCGCTTCAAAAACGGTACTTTTCATAATGATTTATATGATGATACAATGCTTCAGACAGGTCAGCAGATGGTTGGCAATGTCTTCGGCTACTTCTGTTTTGTTTTTCAGGTCGAACCGGCGGATGTTTCCTTCACGGGACAGGATGGAGATTCGGTTGGTGTCGTATCCGAAACCCGCGCCGGCGTCATTTAAGGAATTGAGTACGATAAAGTCAAAGTTTTTATTTTGCAGTTTCTGTTGTGCGTGTTCCGTTTCGTTGTGTGTTTCGAGGGCAAAGCCTGCCAGTATTTGCTGTGCCTGTTTCATTCGTCCCAGTTCGGCGGCGATGTCTTTGGTCGGAAGTAGCGGAAGTGCAAATTCTTTTTTTTCCGTGATTTTTTGCGGATAGACGTTGGCGGGCGTGAAATCGGCGACGGCCGCCGTTAATATGGCAGCGGCGCAGTCGGGAAAGGCTTTGACAGCCGCATCGTACATTTCGGCAGCTGTCTGTACTCCTGTTAGCGTGATGTTGGGATGCTGCGGCCTGTGTTCTGTGGGGCCGGCGATCAGCAATACTTCGGCTCCGCGTTGCGCCAGTTCTTTTGCCAGTGCATAGCCCATCTTTCCTGTCGAATAGTTGCCGATGAAACGGACGGGATCAATAGGTTCCTGTGTGGGGCCGGCAGTGATCAGGATTTTCCTGCCGTGGAAATCTTTTGGTACGAAATATTCTGCCAGGCGTTTTACGATAATTTCCGGTTCTTCCATGCGTCCTTTGCCTTCCAGTCCGCTCGCCAGTTCTCCGGCGGCGGGTTCTATCAGGTGAACGCCGCGCTGACGTAACGTTTCGATGTTTCGGATGGTGGCCGGATGCAGGAACATATCCGTATCCATTGCAGGCGCTACCCACACCGGACAGCGGGCTGACAGGCAGGTAGTCAGCAGAAGGTTATCTGCCGTTCCTGTAGCCATTTTGGCAATGGTATTGGCGGTGGCAGGCGCTATCAACAGGGCGTCCGCCCAAATGCCCATATTCACATGGCTGTTCCATTCTCCGTTTTCGGGATTAAAAAAGTCTGTCCTTACGGGGTGTTTCGATAAGGTGGCCATCGTGAGCGGCGAGATAAATTGCTTGGCCGTCGGAGTCATCACGATTTGTACTTCGGCGCCTTCTTTCGTTAATAAACGAACAAGCATAGCGGCTTTGTAGGCGGCTATGCTTCCGGTGAGGCCTGCGATGATATGTTTACCGCGTAGCGTCATGGCTTGGCAACCTCGACGCCTGTTAGGGGATTACGGTAATAGATCTCATTATCATGATATTCCTGTAATGCTATCAGTGTCGATTTGGGCAGTTTTTCATAAAATCGGGAAATTTCTATCTGTTCGCGGTTTTCAAATATTTCCTCCAGATTGTCGGTCAGGTTGGAAAACTCTTCCAACTTACGATTGAGTTCCTGTTTGATTTCAACGTTGATCTGGTTGGCGCGTTTGGCAACGATGGCTACCGTTTCATAAATATTCCCCGTCGAACTGTAAAGTTTATCCAGGTCCCGCGTAACGGTGCTTACAGGTATTTTGGCTTTTCTATAATCCATTTCTGTTATAATTTATAATCTATTTATTTAAAATTTATTCTTCTTCCTGATCGTTTGGTCGCTTTAACAAATCGGCTTCGGCTTTTTCATACATTTTCTGTGCTTCTTTGGCGTAATTGCTTTCGGGAAATTCGCCGATAAACGAATAATAATTATCTACTGCCATTTGATAGCGCTCTTTCTGTTTGTCGGCTACGCTGTTTTCCGCGTACAGATAGCTGGATTTCAACAACAGAAACAACAATTCCTCGCGATATTTGGTGTCCGGATACTCGTTCAGGCTATTATTCAATGCATTGACAGATGATTTGTACTGGCTGAGGTTATAGTACAATTTTGCCGTAAGGTAGGATTTATCTACTAATTTGTCCTGCATTTCCGCAAGATAAAACAACGTATTGTCTTTATGTTTGGTATTGGGATAATGCATCAGGAATTTCTGAAAAGATTCGATAGTGGCATAAGTCATTTCCTGATCCAGTTCAGGCCGGGGGCTTTGTTTGTAAAAACAGTAGCCCGCAAGATATTCACTTTCCTCAGCGAAAGATGAATTAGGCAAGTTCTTAAAGAGATTGCCGAAGTAAATCGACGAGGAGGGATAATCTTTTTGTTTGAAATAACTCATGGCTTGATAGTACAACACGGTGTCTGCCTTGTTGGTTCCCCTGTAAATAGACGCGATATCGTCAAACAAACGTCCCGATTTGATGTAATCGCCTTTTTCATAAAACTCAAAGGCTTTTTTATACTTCAAGGAATAGTTAGAACTCTTGAGCAGCCGTTCATACTGGCTGCACGAGCCTAAAACCGTCATTACCGCAATACTCCAAAATATTTTTTTCATTCCGCACAGGCAAAAATCCGCGCAAAGATAAAAAAAATATGTCAATAAATCATTATCGACCGGTAAAATTCTCAGCCATGCTCTATTTCCCTTTATGAATAAGCATTACGGAAAATTTACAGCGACATCATCATTAAACAAGACACGACGCGATTCGATCGCCTACTTCGGAAGTACCACAGGCTTTGCCGGCGGCAATATCGGTAGTGGCGATGCCTTGTGCGATGGACTGTTCGCAGGCTTCACGAATAAGTTGTCCGGCTTCGGGCATTCCCAAAGCATATTCGAACATGAGCGCTGCCGAAAGGATAGCGCCCAGCGGGTTAGCGATGTCCTTCCCTGCCGCTTGCGGGTACGAACCGTGGACAGGCTCGAACACGGACGTATGTATGCCTACCGATGCCGAAGGCAACAAGCCCAGCGAACCGGTAATCACACTGGCCTCGTCGGTAAGGATGTCGCCAAACATGTTTTCGGTCACCACCACATCGAATTTCTTGGGAAACGTCACTATTTGCATGGCGGCATTGTCCACAAACATAAACTCCAACGACACGTCGGGATATTCGGCGTGCAATTGCCGAACGGTTTCCCGCCACAGGCGCGAGGTAGCAAGGATATTGGCTTTGTCCACCGCCGTTACCTTTTGGCGGCGTTGGCGGGCGTATTCGAATGCCAACCGCGCGATGCGTTCCACTTCATACCGCTGATAAGTGCAGGTATCAAAAGCCGTCAATCCGTTTTCGCTTCTTCCGCGCGGCTCTCCGAAATAAATTCCTCCGGTGAGTTCGCGCAGCACCATGAAATCTACGCCGTCCACCAGTTCCGGTTTCAACGGCGACTTGTGCACCAGCGATTTGAATGTCGTGATAGGACGGATGTTGGCGTATAAGCCGAGTTTCTTGCGCATGGCAAGCAGCCCCTGTTCGGGACGCACTTTGGCAGCAGGGTCGTTGTCGTATTTGGGATCGCCGATAGCGCCGAACAACACGGCATCCGACCGCATACATATCTCATGGGTTTCGTCGGGATAGGGATTCCCCGTTTGTTCAATGGCAACGGCGCCCACCAGGGCAGGCGCATATTCAAATTGACAACCGAACCTCTTTTCAATGGCTTTGACCGCTTTCAATGCCTGTTCCACTACTTCGGGACCTATGCCGTCGCCGGCAAGTACTGCTATTCTTTTGTTCATCCGACTGATTAATTTTGATAAAAACGACGCAAAAATACGGCAAATCCCCCAAAAATCAAAATGCTGAATCCTTCAAATCCGCAGGAAAAAATTTG
>JAIRLS010000122.1 GCA_031259205.1 Bacteroidales bacterium
CCACACGCGACCGTGAAAAATACGAAACGATTCCATTTCCGGTTAAAAATGTACACTATGATACGAACTAAAACATGACTGACTGCAAAGGTAAAATGAAATTTTCGGATTACATACAATCGTATAAAATTTCCTCGCAAAATTTTAGAAAAAAAAGAATGAGACAATTTGAAATACACCCGGTGAAAATAAGGTTTTGTATCCATATCCTTCCTCCCTTCATGCTGCCTTAGTCAAAAATACCACATACATGGTAGACGAGATAAAAAGGATTGTACTATTTTTGCCGTTTCATTTTTTAAAGACATGGATGATGTACAAGATACCGGACACATTAAATGCGGATATTGCGAAATTGGGCGATTTAGTGAGGGGTTTCAGGGCGGGAAGCGTCCCTTCCGTTCAGTTTAAAGCGTTTCGCGTGCCGATGGGTATTTACGAGCAAAGGAAAGACGATGTATATATGGTTCGTATCCGCGCGACAGGCGGCGTTATTGCTCCGGAACAGTTATCGGGAGTAATGGATATTGCGCGTCGTCACCGTTCGGACTTGCTGCACATCACCACCCGTCAGGAAATACAGATTCAGAATCTGGAACTGGAAGAAGTAGAGCCGATCCTCTACGAGTTGAAAGCGATCGGGCTAAGCGCAAAGGGCGGCGGCGGCAATACCGTCCGCAATATCCTTGTATCGGAGGAAAGCGGTCTCTTTGACGGCGAAGTGTTTGATACCACGCCGTATGCCATGGCGCTGACCGGCAAACTTATCGCCGAGCCGGATTCCTACCTGCTTCCCCGCAAGATGAAAATTGCCTTTTCCTCCAACGACAGGCAAATAGACTATGCCGCTATCAATGATCTCGGATTAGTCGCTAAAATAAGAAACGGCGAACGGGGATTCCTTGTATATGCAGGCGGAGGCGGAGGCTCCAGCCCTACTGTCGGCTGGCTGCTGTTCGACTTTGTGCCGGAAAGCGAACTGTATGCCGTTGCCGGCGCCCTGAAAACCATGTTTTCGGAACACGGCAACAGAAAAAACAAACACAAGGCAAGGCTGCGTTATATATTCTACCGGCTGGGCGAAGAAGCCACTCTGCGGCTCATCAGGGAATACTATGAAGCGGCGAAAAAGACGACGCCTCCCTTTGTCCCGGAACCGCCGGAAAGGGAAAGACCGCCCGTCGATTATACGCCGCCGTCCGGCGTCAAGCCGGATGCGGGATACGACGTCTGGCGGAAACGCTACGTCAGGGAACAGCGTCAGGACGGATACAGCAGCATACTGGCGCCTTTCATATCGGGCAATATAAGGATAAGTCAGGACGAATTGACAAAGGCGATGAAAAGACTGTTGCATTTTGTAGCGCAATTCGGACGGCACACCCTCCGTTTCACCTCCACACAAAACATCCGTTTGCGCAATATCCCGACGGTAGCCCTTCCGGAACTGTATCTGTTATTGAAAGATATCGTTCCGGACATTCACGCTCCGCTGCTGGCGAACAATATTATTTCCTGCACCGGCGCCGATACCTGCCGGCTGGGTGTGGCACTGTCCAAAGGATTGGCAGCCGCTATCCGCAAAGAATTGATGAACAGTTCGCTCGATTTGGATCGATTGGCCGGTACGCGGATTCACATTTCCGGATGCCCCAATTCCTGCGGACAACAGATATGGGCAGACATCGGCTTTTCAGGCAAAATCCTGCGCAACGATCGCATTTACCCGGGATATCAGGTACATTTGGCGGCCGGCCGCGGCGAGCGGCCTCATATTGCAGAACCGGCAGGACAGATCAATGCGCGGGACATTCCCAAATTTGTGACGCGCCTGCTGGCGTCTTTTCTTGAAGTGCAATCCCGCTATCCGGACTTGACCGCATGGCTCGAAACGGACGGCAAAAAACAGGCGCAACGCCTGCTGTCCATGTACGAAGAAGTGCCGGCCTTTGCCGACGACAAAAATTACTATTTCGACTGGGGCGCCGAAACCGTTTTCAGCGTCATCGGACGGGGCGCGGCCGAATGTTCGGCCGGACTTTTCGACATGATCGATTTCGACCTGAACCTGATCGAAGAACACCGCAAAACGCTCGATACGGAAACCGACCCGCAGGAAATCAACCGCCATCTGTACGAAACAGGATACTCGGCGGCGCGTATGCTGCTGATCACCCGCGGCGCAGAACCCAAAACAACGGAAGACGTCTTCGACATGTTCATCACTCATTTTATCGAATTCGGACTGGTCGAAGAACGATTCCGGAAAATCGCGAAAATGCTGAAAACACATCAACCGGAAAAGCAGCTTCCCAAAGAGGACATTTTCGCACTGGCCGACACGGTGACCGAATTGTACAAAAACATGGACGATTCGCTGCAATTTAAAACCGCAAAAACCGACGCTCCCGTCGAAGTCCCGAAACCGAAAATGGAAAGACGGTTCAAAGACTTGCGCGGCGTACTGTGCCCGATGAATTTCGTGCTGACCAAGATACAGCTCTCGCCCATGAAAAGCGAAGAGTTGCTGGAAATATGGCTGGACGACGGCCAACCCATTGCCAACGTTCCCGGATCGGTGCGCGGCGAAGGACACGAAGTGCTGGAACAAACGCGAATAGACGATTACTGGAAAGTCGTCATCAAAAAGCAATA
>JAIRLS010000123.1 GCA_031259205.1 Bacteroidales bacterium
CCACACGCGACCGTGAAAAATACGAAACGATTCCATTTCCGGTTAAAAATGTACACTATGATACGAACTAAAACATGACTGACTGCAAAGGTAAAATGAAATTTTCGGATTACATACAAACGTATAAAATTTCCTCGTAAAATTTTAGAAAAAAAATCAGAGGAGAAATTTTGAGATGTCCAAACGAGTGGACTGGAAAAAAGTTTTTACGGATTAATCGCCGGGAATTTTCCCCTTTTGATTCCAAGTAAACAAAATAAAACTGTCCGTTTTGGGGGGGGACAGTTTTACTTGATATAAAAGCGGACCCGAAGGAACTCGAATCCCCAACCTTCTGATCCGTAGTCAGATGCTCTATCCAATTAAGCTACGGGTCCGTTTTTTAGCGGGGCAAAGATAATGATCTTTTGGGAATTTTTATCAAAAAAATTATTTTTTCAATTGGCTGACAAAAGAAGACTGAAATTCGTCGAACGGGACGCTCTTAAATTTGTTTTCGGCGATATAGTGCAGCAATGGTTCAATTTGTTGCGGGTTTTTGTATCCCGGAACCGTTCCGATGATTTCCATCTTTTCCGTCAGATAGGCGATGGCCGGATAGCCGATTCCCTGCCCGTTAAACAAGGCTACAGCGAACTGGTGAGGCGGTATCCTGTTTCCGACGGCTTTTTCACCTTTATAGACTTTTCCGGAGAAGTTGACATCAGCGGAAGATTCCGCATTAAATTTTACCGGATAGTAATGAGCATTGATGTATTGTGCAATTTCCGGATAATTAAATGTTTCCGCATCCATCTTTTTACACCAGCCGCACCAGTCGGTGTAAATGTCGATCAGAAACTTTTTGGGCGTCTTGGCATTCAACTGTACAGCTTCTTCGATACTGTACCATTTTACCTTGGCGCTGCCCTGCGCGGAGGCGCTTGCCCAACAAAACGAAGAAAAAACGATGATAAATAATGTTTTCATAATATTCAAAAAATAATTTAAAAAAACTGAAATATGAACCCGCCGCCGACAAAAAATGAAGACAACAGGGTGTTATATTCTCCACGAACTTGAAAAAATAAAGTTAGAACTTTGCTGTTCCAGTTACGGTCAATATCAAACATTTTCATGTTGGTTCCCGCAACCGGATTAACAAAAAAACCGTTACGCGCTTCCCATGCATAACCCGGATATACACCGATAAAAGGTTCAAAAATGGTTTTGTTCCGGTAATCGAACCATAACGTCACAAACGCTTGATGTAAAAATCGAACGTTCGAAGTCTGCGCTATTTCGCTTGTCATTCGGTAGCTACCGAATCCCAGTCCATACGAAAGAAAGAACGATTCATCTTTTGATTGATTTTTGACAGACTTCCGGAGCGGCCGGTTACTAAATGCGTATACCCTGAAACCGTACTCCCCCTTTTCGAAAGAAGACGGATCAAAATCAAAGGTAGCCGAAAAACGCGGCAAACTGCTTTTTACCTCTCCGTGAGCTGGAATTTGAAAAACGATTGTCCAGCCAACGCACCAAAGAAGAAGCTTTAAAATTTTTATATTCAACATTATAACTTATTTTATTCTGTCATTATCCGGTAACAACTGCGTCATTATGGATATGGGCACAAATATAATACCAAATCATCAAAATTGTATCGCAAACGGTAAAAAAATATATTTTCACCGGCCATATTCAAGCCGCTGTTGGTCGGCAAGCAGGCGTTCGCGGAGTTGTGAGTAATCTACTTGCTGCACATCCGTCTTTGCATCAACGGCAAGCGCAGCGGCTGTGGCGGCGCTCTGGCCGAGCAGCATGAATACCGGTTCCATGCGGATCGATCCGAAAGCGGTGTGCGAACAGCTCAAACAAACAGGCACCAGGAGATTGGTACATTCGTCGGCTTTGGGAATCAGCGATCCGTAGTCAATGCCATACGGATGTTTGGGATGTACTCCGACATCGCCTTCGTTTTGCACAAAACCTTCGGAGGTCACCAGTCGTCGCACATTGTGGGAATCCAGCGAATAAGAGCCCATCCCTACCGGATGCGGCGGCTGCCGCGTTCCAAGACATTCGTGTTCGGTGGTGACGTATTCGCCGATCATCCGTCGCGCTTCGCGCACGTATATCTGATGCGGCCAATGCCCGTTGTCGGTAAATTCGTCTTTGGCAAGCCCCCACCGGCTCATGGGTATGCGGACGTCCTCCGGAACTTTCGGATCGTTGGCGATGTAATAAAACCATCCCATCTGGTATTCATAATGTTCCTGAAGAATTTCCCTGCGCCGTTCATAGGAGGCTTCGGGATATTCGTAGTTCATGCCGATGAAATCGGTACTGAACGGGCCGTGGTTGTTGGTGTCTGTTTTCCAGTTAGGAATGGGATCGAATTTGTGGAAAGTTTCGCGCCAGCCTGTTTCAAATACGCGGTGCAACAATTCGTAATCCTCCGGGTTGTAGTTGGCGGGTCGGGTAAAAGAAACCCGGTTTTCAGGATGATCTGTCAGGCACATCCGGTAGCAATAGGCTTGTATGCGGCTGTCGCCTTCCCCGTTGACGCCTTCTCCGCTGTTTTCAATGTATTTGAGCAAACCGCTCTGGGGATGGCCTGCTATTTTGTAAGGATCAACAGGGGCTTTAAAATAATGCCCGTGTTGTTTCAACCCGAACTGATTGCCGTTCCATGTTTCTCCATATACTTTGTTGGATTCGCGCCCGATGTGGTAGCTCACTCCCGTAGCGGCCATCAAATCGCCTTCGTATGTGGCGTCGATAAACATTTTGCCCTCGTATGTCTTTCCGTCGAGCGTGGTGATGGCAACAATGCGCGTTCCCTTTTTCTCGACGCCGTATTCGCGATCAAGGTACGCTTCGCGCACTACAGGGATTTTATATTCGCTGATCCAGTCTTCAAAGACTTTCTCTGCCACATGAGGTTCAAAAATCCACATTGTCCGGTCGTCATGTAATATGGCTTTGGTGCCTTGCCCCTGATTGTTGTATTCGCTTCTGTCCTGCCATCTCCATGCCTCGTCTTTCTCGTATTCGAGGTATATCCGGTGATAGAACTCGCGGGACAGTCCGCCGATGCTTCCCACATTCCCCGAATCGGTAAAACCGAGACCGCTACCGGTCAATCCTCCGAGATGTCTGTCGGGAGAAACCATAATCACCGATTTGCCCATCTTCTTTGCCTGTACAGCAGCTATGACGGCAGCAGACGTACCGCCGTAAATCACTATGTCGTACCGGTTTTGCATGGTGCAACCGAAAATCCATAAAATTAATATGAAAAACAGGCCACTTCGTATCATAACTATTTAATATAAAATGAATTATTTGTTTTTTGTTTTTTTACCCTATACATTTGACCTCTGTTCTACTGTGTAATGATATTTACAATCCTTACACTTATATCGTTGGCGACTTTTTACGATCCCATCCCGGATAATTCATATTCTTTATTTTTGGATACAAAGCTACATAAAAAACGTGAGTTTCCAAGCGCATAAAATGAAAAAAGTTTTTTACGTTTAATCCCTTTTTTGAGGCGCTATTAGTCAGTGGACAGTTCCCCGTGTTTTGTTTCCCGCTTTCTTCCCATCCCTTTTCATAACTGCCGGTCGCTGACCTGCGGTTATGGAAGTTACGTCCTTTCAGGACGTTCCGCATTCTCCAAAGGATGGCTTTTCAGACGCACGCCGTGCGTCTCTACATTCAGGCGCACGCCGTGCGTCTCTACAGGAGGTCAGAAGAATTGTTTTTCATAGCGCCTTAAAAAAAGAATTAACCCTTACTTCCCATGCGGAATGGGCAAGAGCGTTT
>JAIRLS010000170.1 GCA_031259205.1 Bacteroidales bacterium
TTTCGTTCATCATTGCGTTCTTTGCCGTATGTCCAACCTTCGGCAAGACGTTGTTGCGCCCAAACTTCATGCGTATTTTTTGCTAGCAATTCGGTAATTTCCATCACGTCGGCGGGAAGTTTCACTTTGTTCACTTCCACAGGCTGCGGTATATAAGGTACATCCATAGTATTTGTTTTTATTTGTTATACTTTTAAATATCAACTCCCGGTCATGGTTTAAAACCGTTAACGTTTTCCTAATTTTTTATTTATTGCAAACCACATTCGCCGTTTCTTTGACTTATTGCCTGCAAATGACCGAAACTCATTCGTTTCTGCCGTACGGTAAAATTCTATTTATTGTTTATTTACTTCGGCAAATATACGATATTTTTTCATCTGATGATGATAAAAAACAATAACTTTCGCTTTCACGTCCCATAAATATATAACCCGAAACTCCGTTACATGTACCAGATGCTTCGTTACATGTACCAGATGCTTCGTTACATGTACCAGCGGTTTCGTTACATGTACCAGACGCTCCGGTACATGTACCAGACGCTCCGGTACATGTACCATGAGCTCCGGTACATGTACCAGCGGCTCCGTTACATGTATCAAAAGCTCCGTTACATATACCGGAGGCTTCGGGATACGACGGGGAAAGAATTTGCTTGCGGACTTTAGGGATAACTGAAAAAACGATATTTTCCGGATACACACATTAAGGGAAGCGAAATAAATAAGATATAACAAATAAATTACATTCTGCTCAAAAGTCGCGTAGCGACGACACTTTATTAACCGTAGGTTTCAACCTACGGAATAACGCCTGTCGCCCCGTCAAGTCCCGCAGGGACGACTCTTTATCAACCAATTAATCAAGTGTCGTCCCGCAGGGACTTATGGTCTGTGTTGTCCTGCTACCGTAAGCTAAAGCATACGGTTAATAAAATGTCCTCCCTGCGGGAGTGCTGTTATACTTTATTAATTTTCCATTACTAAATAAATAAAGGTATGCTCAAATTGATCAAAAGAAGTCTGTCGACTTTTTGCCGGGCATACGCTTAATAAAGTGAAAATGCAATAGCTATATATGATGATTTTTGCGCAAAAAATACCTATTATATGCTATTGTGGAAATCGTCCGGTTTTGCTATCTTTGCGGACGTTTTTTTTATAACAGTTTTGAAGATTTTGGGTATATGCGAAAAAAAATTCTACTTGTTCTGCTGTGTCTTGGTAACATTTATATGTATGCGAAGAATCGGTCGGCGATCGTGGCCGTAGTAACGGATACGGTGACTTATCAAACTATCGGGAAAGATATCGACCAATACATCGCCGCCATCAATGGCGACGGTAAACGGGCAAAACTTATTCCGGATGTATGGCAACATCCGGATTCTATCCGTCGGGCACTGCAGACGCTTTACCGGGAAGATAACCTCGAAGGCGTTGTATTCATCGGCGATATACCGGTGGTTATGACACGTGATGCGCAACATTTGAGCATGGCTTTCAAAATGGATCAACGGAGGGATTGGAAAGAATCGTCGATTCCTTCCGACCGGTTTTATGACGATTTTGACTTGCAGTTTGAATACGTCAGACAAGACAGTACGGAAAAATTATACCACTACTATTCCTTAAAAGCGAACTCTGTGCAATATGTTTCTTCGGATATCTACTCGGCGCGGATCAAAGCGCCGGTGATGCCGGGGGAAAATAAATACCGGTTGCTTTCGGAGTATTTGCAGAAGGTAGTGAAAGGCAAACAAATGCAACGGACACTGTCGAATATATTATACTTTACCGGACATGGATATAATTCGGAATCTATCAATGCCCGGGTAGACGAAGGGTGGATATTGAAACACCATTTCCCGTTTTTGGGCAAGCAACGGGGCCGCCGGTTGGATTTTATCAACTTTGATGTGGACGAGTATGTACGCGACCGCCTGATGTCCAAATTAGCCGACGCCGATTTGGATATAGCCATTTTGCATCATCACGGAGGAAGCGATACCCAATATCTTAGTGAAATCCCAAAAGCCGATACTCCTCAACAATACGCCGACGCGCTTAAAGCTTTTTTCAGATCGAAAGTCAGGAATGCGAAAGATACGATCGCCGCAAAAAAATATTACATGGAATATTATGACGTGCCGGAAAGTTGGGTGACGAATGCTTTTGACCCCGAAACGGCTGCGTCGGACAGTTTGCGGTCAGCTTCCACAGATATTACTATTTCCGATACTTACGGTCGTATTTTTAATGCCGGATTCATTATGTTTGATGCCTGTTTCAACGGGTCGTTTCATCTGGACGACTATATCAGTGCGCATTACATTTTTAATCCGGGTGCAACGACGACGGTAAAAGCCAATACCGTAAACGCCCTGCAGGATATGTGGCCGAACGAACTGATAGGATTGTTAAACGAGGGCGTTTGCGTAGGAAACTGGGCGAAAGAAGTCTTTACGCTGGAGTCGCACCTGATCGGCGACCCGACTTTTCACTTTGCCGCCGGCCGTTCGACGATGGACAGAGATATCGTCGCAGAAAAAAATAATCCCGGATATTGGCGGAAATTATGGAAGAATAGCCCGGCTCCGGATTTGCGGGCGCTCGCACTGGTAAAGTTGCAGAATAACCGGGCTATTACTTCGGAAGAACTGTTATCAATTCTGGAAAAAGATACCGATCCGGTCGTGCGCATGGAAGCCTTTTCGCTGTTGAAAAAACGATTAAGTCCGTTATTGACGCAAGCCATTATCCTTGCCATGAACGATTCGTATGAATTACTCAAACGATTAGGTGCATTGACGGCCGGCAAATCGGGCGACCCGGCCTTGTTGCCCGCTATTGTCCGGAAATATTTCGATCCGGCCACTACGAACAGAGAACTATTCCAGTTGCGATATGCCTTTGAACTCTATCCTTACGATACGATGTCGGATCTTCTTGCTTCGGAGAGGAAAAACAGTCCGTCTTGGCCTACAGAAAAGAACTATTCCGCATTTCTGGGAAACCTGAAACGAGGCGCAGACGAGAGAGGGGAGGATTTTTCCAAATTGAACGATGTCGCGTCGAAGCCGGCCAGATTTACGATTTCGATGCAGCGGAACCTGTGCCGAACCGACCATCTGGCAGAACTGTTCGAGTACTTGCAAAACGGTAACGATGACGAATTGCGGGTGTTGACGGCAGAAACTTTCGGCTGGTACGTTTATTCATTGAAACGGAACGAAATTCTTGAATTTTGCAGGAAACAATGGGCGGTAGAACAAAATGCGGCAGTAAAAAATGAACTCGAGAAAACAGTCAACCGCTTATCTGTCGGTTTTTAACTTTATGGGCAATTATTTGAAAATACAAGCGGTTATATGTCTTTTATTTGCCTGTTTTCCGTCGAATGCGCAAAATAACGGAAACAGTACGCGAATTGAAGGAAAAATTATTGAATATGGGACGCAGGAAACCCCGATGGAACATGCAATGGTAACTCTTTTGCCTGCGAATGTATACACGTTGTCGGATTCGAAAGGAGAATTTGCCTTCCATAAAGTAGATACGGGGAAAATCACGATCAGGATACAGTTCATAGGCATGGAATCTATTGACTCCACGGTCTATGTAGTATCAGGACAGTCCAATCGCTTCATGTTCCGGATGAAAAGCGCCGATTTCCGGCTGGAAGAAGTGACGGTAGTCGCTACGCAGAGCAAAGCGGGAGCATCCACCGCATCCCATATATCCCGGCAGGCGATCGACCACCTGCAGGCATCCACATTGAGCGATCTGATGCAATTACTCCCCGGAGTAGTCATATCCAATCCCAACCTGAACAGCGCCAACACGGTTTCCATTCGCGGGACAGACGCTAACAACAGTCTGGGGACGGCTATTATTGTGGACGGCGTACAAATATCCAACAATGCCAATCTGCAGGCGTTCGCCGCCACGATGAACGGCTCGACCGGCTCGCTCAACGGAGATGCTGCCGCCGGCGTGGACACGCGAACTATTTCGCTCGATAACATCGAATCCGTCGAAGTCATACGCGGCATTCCTTCTGCCGAATACGGCGATTTAACGTCAGGGGCGGTAATTATCAAATCGCGAGCCGGAAAAGACCCGTTAAAAATAAAATTCAAAACCAATCCCGACCTTTATCAGGGATCCGTTTCAAAGGGGCTTCTCCTGAACGACCGCTTGGGAAGCCTCAACCTCAGCGGCGATTATCTTTATACCGTAAAAGAGCCTACGGAAGCATACGCTTTTTATCAACGGCTTGTGACGAAAGCGCTCTGGACCGCGTCGTTTAAAAAAATGCTGTATACGACCACCTCGTTCGATCTTACATTCGGCAAAGATACCCGCAATTCCAATCCCAACGACAACGCTATCGACCTCCGGGAGGGAGCGCGGGAACTCGGTGTCGCTTTCAGTAACAACTCTCATCTGAATATCAACAAAGGATGGCTGAAATCAGTAGAATGGGTATTGGCCGGAAGGTACGGCGACAAACATTCATGGACGCACGAAATGCTTTTTAATGCGACCGGACTTTATTCTACGGCGATGACCGACGGCAGCGTCGTATCCAATCATCCCGGACAACAAGCGTATGACATTGCCGGCAACGAAATAACACGCCTGGCCGGAGCGGAAAAGGCATGGGCGACCATCCTTCCCAACGAATATTACAGCGACTGGGACGTATATGGCAAAGAGATCAATGTCAATGCCAGGCTAAAAGTTAATTTCAACAAACGATGGGGGAATATTAACAACCGGATCATTGCAGGCGCAGATTTTAAAACGGACGGTAATGTCGGCAAAGGCAAAGTATATGATGAACGGAATCCGCCGTTGCGGGCTTTCGAAAACAGAGCCTACCGCAACAGGGCTTATTCCGACATACCGTTTATTTACCAGTTAGGTCTGTTTGCCGAAGACCGCTACCTGCATTCCTTCGGAGAACGGAATTTGAACATCAGCGCCGGCGTTCGTTTCGATTATATGAATCAAAAGAGCGTAATGGCGCCTCGTCTTAACGCCTCCTTCGACATATTGCCCGAAACATTGACGCTTAGAGGTGGTTACGGCCTCACGGCCAAAATGCCGACATTGATTTACCTCTATCCCGAAAACGCTTACTTCGATTACAGGCTTACGCCTACCGTCGATCCGGAAGAATTATTGCTATGTGAAACCCGGATCTTCTCCGCTGAAAATCCCAACCTTGCAATTGCCGTCAACCGGAAATCGGAAATCGGGCTGGACGTTAAAATTCCGGGAAAGTACCGGCTTTCGCTAACCGCTTATAACGAACTTCGCCGGAACGACTACTCCTTTTCCAATACATTAAATACGATCCGGTTAATAGCATACAGGCAATATTCCCTTGACAACGGGGCGGCAACAGGCAAAGCGCTGAAATTGGACAATACCTACAACGTTTTTGCCATTTACTCGGAACCCGGCAACAGTGCCTATTCTCACAACCGGGGCATGGAATTTGAATTAGACCTGGGCCGTTTCGACGCTATCAGAACATCGTTCTATCTGAATGGCGCATGGGAAAGGCGAACATCTAAAAATCAGGATTACTCATTCAGTACGGCGACGAAAGCCGGCGACCCGGAACGGCATATCGGCGTATATCAGAAAGGACGGTTGAGTGCCGAAAGCGAAAGGTTGCTCACGACGGTGAGGATTACGCATAATATCCCGGCGATAGGATTTGTCGTCACGCTGACGGCGCAAAACCAGTGGCTGAACAATACCTGGACGGTATATGGGAACGATATGTTTGAAAAATATATTTCGTACCGTGACGGGAAGGTTTATGATTTCGATCCGGCAAAAAAAGATGACCCGGAGTTCAGCTATTTATTTCCCGGCATTAACAGTAATCGCGATCTGGTAGAGAAAAACATTCCTACGCTATTTTTCAATCTCAATCTGTCGAAAGAGATCAGCGATTATTTTACCGCTTCGTTTTTTGCAAACAACCTGTTCAACAGCCGTCCCCTCTACGAATCTACCGTAACGCCGGGAACGTTCCGCGAACTGGGATCGGGCATTTTTTTCGGATTCGACTTAAAAGTTTCAATAAAATAACATTTAAAAAATTAGTAACAGTATGAAAAAGATCTTATTATTTCTGACGAGCATTACCCTTTTGATTTCGTGCGAAAAAAACGAAACAATCAAGGAGATTACCGTTTCGATACAAATTACCACGCCCGAAGGCGTTACTGCTCCCGAATCTTACAGGGTGGAGTTTCTCAATTACAATGACAACAACAAAACAGAAAAAACGGCCGGTGCGGACGGGAAAGTGACGGCAAGCCTTCTTCCGGGCATTTATACCATTTCCGTAAGCGCCGAAGCGTTGGAGCAGGGTTTCTCTACGATTTACAGCGGCTCGCTTGTCAACGAAAACATCGTAACCGACGGCGCATCTTACACGATCGAGGTACAGATCGCCAAATCCGGCACTCTTGTCTTTAAAGAAGTATACTATACGGGAAGCCGGACGCCAAGCAATGCGACTTACTTCAGGGATCAGTTCTATGAGATTTATAACAACAGCGAAACCGTCGTCTATGCCGACGGCTTGTGCATCGGTTCGCTATACACGAATCTCGCATCCGCCAACCTCCCCACATGGGACAAGGAAAACGCCGAAGACTACGTCTATTATCAATGGCTCTGGCAAATTCCCGGCAATGGAACCGACTATCCCATCAATCCGGGCGAATCCGTTATTATCAGTCAATATGCCGCCAATCACCAGCTTGAAACGTTGAACCCGACCTCTCCCGTCAATTTGTTGTCCAGCGAATTTGAAGGTTACGTCACCAATAGCACGCAACATACCGACATGCCGGCGATTAACCTGGAACTGATATACAGGGCTTCCAATTTTCAGGCCATGCAATTCTGGTTGCAAACGGTCTTCGGCCCTGCGCTGGCCATATTCTTCCCCGGCGACGATACCAACCTGACGGCGCTAACCACGCAGGTAGGATCAACGGCGCAAGGCGTAGCCATCCCCATCAGTTTAATATTAGACGCTGTGGAAACGGTAAACGATGAAACAAAAATACAACTCAAACGCATCCCCTCCGTACTGGATGCCGGTGCGACAACGGTCGGCGAAACCTACAACAGTAAAAGCGTAGCGCGGAAAATCAGGGAAACCAAGTCCGACGGACGGATCATCTATCAGGATACGAATAATTCCAGCAGTGATTTTGAAGTGAAAGACACGCCGGTGATCCGTCGCAACAACGCGGGGAAACCGTCGTGGAACACATGGTAATGAACATTGAAAAATGAAGAAACAGTTATTGATAACCGCTGTAACTCTCCTGTCCATGCTCGTGCGTGGGCAGGAGGACGTACAGCCCGTCATCACACGCGGCCGCCTGGAATTAAACTTTGCCCAATCGCTTTGGTTTAATTCTTCAAACGCAGCAGGCATGGCGCTAAATCCTCTGCGCAATTACAATATCCTCTCGGCGCAATATGAAAACGCTTCCGGCGAATACAAACTGCAACAGGAAGGAGATAAAAACCGGAACGTGAATTTTAATACCCATGGCGCTTTGCAAATAGACAAACTTTTCCTGTGGGGCGATTTCCGCTTTTCCGATAACTACGTAACCGGCGCTACCTACAATACAAACCGCTACGAACCGTCGGCCGATATGCCCTACTACGTCGCCGACCCTAACAAAAGCGACTGGAAAAGGCAATATTACGACATGACCCAGAAAGCCGCCCTACCGCTTTGGCGCGAACGATGGACGGCTGGCCTCGAAGTGCATTATACCACCCGGCGGGCAGCCAAACAATTAGATCCGCGTTCGACGGTAAACAGTTACAGCATCGAAGTGCAACCCTCGGCCGTCGTCAGACTGGCCCCTAACCGGCACATAGGATTCAGTCTGCGTTACCGGAATGCTTTCGAAAGAAATAATTTCACCAACAGTCTTTCCTACCATAGCGAACAGGTCTATATAATGAAAGGACTGGGGAACTATGCGACCGGCGTGGTAGGAGGAACGGGCGGGATCGGCGTTTTCTATTATCCCGGCAACCTGTATGGCGGCGGCCTGCAATATGGCGCTTCCGCAAACAGGGATGCGTTGTTGCTGGACGTTACCGGAGTAAAGCGAAAAACGGAAGCCTTTGAAAACCCCGCAAAACCTCAACGACGGGGTACGGCCGACAATACTACCCTGCAGGGAACGCTCCAATTGATCCGTAGCGGAATCATGACGCACAAGATGACCGTCCGGGCCGCCCTCTCGACTACCGACGGGGTCGAATACGTACAGGAATACGACAACCGCTATGAAGTAAACCGCTGGATTACTATCGCGCAATATGTGAAGAGCCGCTACCGGTCGCTGCAAGCCTCGCTGAAGTATGACCTCTTCGTCGGAACGCAATACGACTACTCGTGGAAAGCCGGACTGAAAACGCACTATATCGACCGGCAAGACGAATATCTCTCGCCCCGCTCCACGTTCAATGTGCAAAACAACTACACCGAACTGTCGGCAGTGAAGAGCCTGAACGCCGGCGCATCGTCGAAAATCCTTGCCGGACTGAACTTGGGATACAACCTGAACCTGGGAGGCGAATACCTCTACGGCGGTACGGAAACGGACGCGCCGCCCGTGACGGATTTTTATCCCCGCGACCTGGCCTGCCTCACAGCCAACTACTGGTCGGCGGGATGCGAACTGACGTGGTCGTATACCCTCAAAGCCCGCTCTTCCATCCATCTTAACCTGTCCGGACAATGGCAAAACCCGGACAATCTTTCTTCCGGTCGTTCGCTCATCAAAGCGGGAGCGTCTTATATTTTCTAACCGACTTCCGTCGTCGTCTACCGGTTTTGCCGGGATATTTGCGATATGCCTTTGGAAAACCCGTATTCTTTACATAACTTTGCGCAGGTTTTAACTTGAAAATTGAACGGTTTGATGAGAAAAGCGATTGTTTTATTCCTGTTAATGGGAGCGTTTTGCCGTGCAGGGAGGGCGCAGGATAAAATTATTACCGTAGACGGCGATACGATTTTCTGCCGGATTACGGATGTTTCGGCAGGGAATATCTCTTATGAGCAGAGGTTAAATGACGGGCGGATCGCCGGGAGATTTATTTCGTCCGACCGTGTGGACGAGTATTTCAGGGAGCCGCGACGGTCGCCGCAACAGACGATAACGAAAAGAAAGCTTTTCAGAGTCGGCGTCGAGGGCGGTTACGGACATCTCCTTTCGTCGTTTTCGGACATAAGGAACAACCTGCCCGGCGTTACGTCCGGAAATATGGATCGATATCTTCGCGGGATGAAAAACGGAATCCATCTGGGCGCAAGTTTTCACTTTCTGTTTAATGAGCATATTGGCATTGGCGTGAAGTATTCGTTTTTCTCATCCGGGGCCGAACTGACCCAACCGGTTTTGATATCGACAATTCTTCCTCTGTATGACGTGTTGCATCAAAAAGAACGTTTCTATTTCAATTATATCGCTCCGTCGCTGTTTCTCAGGCAATGGTTGGATAGAAACCGGCGTTTTGCACTGAACGAATCCGTTTCGTTGGGCGGCGTATTTTTCCGCAACGAAGCGAGAGGCGATAGCCGTTCGGCAGCCTATTCGAATTATTTGTTGAAAAGTAAACGGTTGGCCGCAGATTTGGAAGTATCGCTCGAATACTACCTCCTGCCGGAGCTTTCCGTTTCGGCCAATATAGGGGCATTTTATGCCCGGATCAAAAATCCGGAGATCCGCTATGTCGATTCGAATAACGAACTGCAAGTTCAGACTTCCGAAAACGCCGCATCAATGGATATGTCGAGATTGAACTTTTCGGCCGGGTTGCATTTTTATTTTTAACGCTTTTATACGTATACGGACATGAAACGCTTTCATTTTACAGAGGTCTTCTTTTGGGGCATAATCAGCCTGTTGACGTTTTCGTGCAGTAACGACTTTTTGTATGAAAAATCGTCGCTGCACGAACTGACGTCGGTGCAATCTACTATCGCCGTATCGCCGGCCTGGGCTGCCGAAGATTATCCGGTTACTTGTCAGGAAGCAGGTAATGCGGCTTTCAGGATCGTCGAAAAACCCGACTGGTTGACGGTCGGCTCCCTGACCGGAACATTTACCGATGGAGCCGCCTCCATTCATTGCAGCGCAAAGGAAACGAAAGATTTTTCACAGATCGGGATCTATTACGACTATATGACGATCGAAGACGAGAACGGAGGGAAATATACCGTTCAGGTTTTCTATGTCAGTGAAGGCAATCCCCGGATTGAAACAGCTCCTGCGAACATACATCTCGACGCAGGTAATTTGTCGCAGTTACAGATCGTAAATACGGGCGAAGGGATTTTAGTCTGGCAGGTGGCGGAATGTCCCGAATGGCTGCAATTATCAACGTATGACAATCCGCTTGTACTGGTTAGCAACGGGATGCCGGGAGGTATTTTGCCCCAGGGCGCTTTTGCCACTTTGTCGCTCGACATTAATTTTTCCGGGAATATACCCGATAAAATGTCCGGGCAAATCGTCATCGAGAGCAACGACAAAGCGAATCCGCAGAAAACGATTCCGGTCAATGTCGATCCGGGCAGCCCGCGTATACCTCCTTATTTGTACAACCAAACGCTTGATTTCGGCAGGACGGCGACATCTCTTTCGCTCGAATTATACAATCAGGGCAACGGGATTCTGCTCTGGGAATTTACCGGCCTGCCCGAATGGCTGACTTGCTCGCCACAACACGGGACGCTGACCTATAACCGGCAGACCGTCACGTTTACCGCCGACCGCAACCGTGTTCCCGAAGGTACATGGTCGGCTACCGTTTACTTAAATTCCAATGATGCGACCAGCCCGAAAATCCCCGTAGCCGTAAAAATCCGCAATGCGACAGCCAACCCCGCCGGCGTCGTCGACGTAGACGGAAACGTAACGGCCGCCCGGCTTGACAAACCGAACGGGAAACTGTACTACACGACGGCGCAACCGAATCGACTGGTAGAGCTGGATATTGTTTCAAAAACCGTAACAAGGAGCTTGGATTTGACAAAAGCCCCCGCTTGTTTCAGCATTTCCGATGACGGAAAGAAAATAGTGATCGGTCAGGCCGGACAATTCAGTGTTGTCGACCTGAACGGTTTTACCTTGACAGGAGAATGGGCAGTATATTGTCCGGTCAATGATATCGCGTGGGCAACGAATGACGTAGTGACATACACTCCGGGCGGCAACGTGCAGTTTGGCGATTTGTACTGGATAGACATCCGGACGGGGATTATATCCACCGGTACGGATTATTTTTCTGTTTATCACGGAAGCCTGATAAAGAAGCTACCCGGGCAGGAGTATCTGCTTTATACCGATCTCCGGTTATTCCCCGGAGGTATTTCCGTGATAGATATTCAGACAAAAAACCGACAGTATTATACGCACGAATCCATCGGCAATTTCTGGTTTTCACAGAACGGGAAATATTTGTTCTGCGAAGAATTGTCCATATACCGGGTATCCGATCTGGTAAACAGGAATGATGTTTCGCCCATTGCCGTGTTCCGTGAGCGGCCGGTTTGGGTCGACGATCATACGGCGACCAACAGCGTGTGGTCGCTGCAAAGCGCCGG
>JAIRLS010000215.1 GCA_031259205.1 Bacteroidales bacterium
TAATCACTAACCACTAATTTTGCTCTTTGACGTATTAGTTTACACGTGAAATTAATTATTAATTGTTAATTATTAATTGTTTTTCGTATTTTTGTGGTAAAATTGACAAGTCATGAAAAGTTTACCCATAGGGACACAGTCTTTTTCGATTTTGCGCAATGCCGGTTATCTGTACGTCGATAAGACCAGCCACATTCACCGGATGATTACCTCCGGAAGGATATATTTTCTTTCCCGTCCTCGACGGTTTGGAAAATCGTTGCTGGTAAGTACGCTGGAGGAGATTTTCAAAGGCAATAAAGCCTTGTTTGAAGGGCTTTATATCTGTGACCACTGGGACTGGACGCAACAGCATCCCATACTCAGGCTGGATTTCGGGGGGATGGGATATTCTACACCCGAAGAGCTGCACATCTCGTTGCACAGTTTCGTGGAACGAATGGCAAGGTCTCACCAGTTGTCATTGGCGGAAAAAACGTTGCCGGATAAATTCAGGGAACTGATCGAAAAGTTGCATCAGTCCACCGGCCATCAGGTAGTGGTGCTGGTGGACGAATACGACAAGCCGATCATCGATCATCTGACTGATTTGGCGACGGCCGAAGCCATCCGCAAAATCCTTCACGATTTCTATCAGGTGTTGAAAGCGGCAGACGAGCATCTGCGCTTTGTTTTCCTGACAGGCGTGTCCAAATTTTCGAAGGTGTCCATCTTTTCAGGGTTGAACAGTCCGGACGACATCACCATGGACGCCCGTTTTTCGACCATCTGCGGCTATACGCAGGAGGAGTTGGAATCGAATTTCGAAGCGCATATTCAGGCCATGATGGCCTGCCGGCAAGTGACCCGCGATGCATTGCTGGCTTCTATCCGGTATTGGTACAATGGTTATTCGTGGGACGGAGTGACCTCCGTCTATAATCCGTTCTCCACCCTGTTGCTTTTTTCCAAACAGGAGATAGGGGATTACTGGTTTGCCTCCGGTACGCCCACCTTTCTGGTGAAGCTCGTCAAGGAACGCAATGATGTCCGGTTGTTGACGGATCCCGTGCAGGTGCAGGGATCGGGGTTCGACAAGTTCGACATACAAACCTTAGACACCAAGTTGCTGCTGTTCCAGACAGGCTACCTGACGGTGAAGCAGGTCGAGAAAGAGCCTTTCGGCGATGGGCTGTCATACACGCTGGGCATTCCGAACGAAGAGGTGCGCCGGGCGCTAATGGAACATCTGGTAGGCGATCATGCGGCAAATCCGCAATCAAGCCTACCACGAGCGTTACGCAGGAGGCCATCGCCGAATAGCAAGGCTGGCTGTGGCCTTTGCAGGTAAGAAAATTGCCTGCCGAATGGAAGAAATGGGCGACAAGACGTAGAGACGCACCATGGCGTGTCTATGCTTTCACAAAGCGTGTAAACCGATTTTCAAAAAGTTTGCACGCTTTTTTTATGTTCTAAAAAAATATATTAATGGTATTTAAAATCTAATCTACATGTGTAACAAAATTGTCTTTTTTTTAATAGGTGTCGTTACCGCCGGCATGTTTTCCTCCTGCCACAGGCAGGAGATTACCGGCGTGGTGATCGGCGAAACTGCCGGAGTGAAAGTAACAGGTATCGGTGTGGAGTTTGATCCGCATTTTTTTTCGCTCAATGTGCCGCGCGGCGCATCGGAAGCGGATTGGAAAACGGTGGAACGGCGTATCGCCCAAATGGGAATAGAACGGTTCCGCGTTATGGCCATGTCAAATTGGTTCGAACCGGAAAACGACAACAACAATCCTGCCGTTATCAACCGGAACAACCTGACGTTCCAGTCGGAAGAAATGAAATCGTTGTACCGGTTGCTTGATCTGGCACAGGCGAACAACGTTCGTGTTACCGTTGTATTGTGGTCTGTAGAAAATAGCTTTCAACCCAAAAACGACGAAAAACGTGTAAATTTCGACGAGTGGTGTGAAAGTTTTTCCATTTTGATGCAACACCTGCTCCTTGACAAAAAATATACCTGTATCGAAGCCATCACGCCTTTGAACGAACCCAACTCGCAAATTTCCATCGACGATTATATTGTCCTGTGCAAAAAGTTAGACGCGCGCTTCCGGAAGGACAATATCAGGCAGCGACTGCTGTTTAACCTGTCGGACAACACCTACGATGCGGAGTTTTTGCGGAGATGTACGGAAGAACTCGCCGGTATAGCCGATTTGTTCAATTCGCACTGTTATGACTTCGGGCCTGCCACCCCCAATTCCGACATGCTCCGGTGGGAAAAGCGGAACAAGGGCTGGACGGATGTTGCCGGAAAGCCGCATTTTGTGGGCGAGTTCGGCTCCAACCAGATGATCGGCTACACGCGGCAGAAAGACATGGATTCCTTTGAGCGGGGCGTATTCCTGACAAGGACGACGCTCAATTTCCTGAACGGAGGAGCCACAGGCGTCAGTTACTGGTGCCTTTTTGACCAGTATTACGGAAGTTCTGCCGACGAAGATATGATGCAATGCGGCTTGTGGCGCTTTAAAAAAGACAGTTATGTGCGCAACGCCCACATCAGGGACGACTATGCTCCCCGTCCGCAATATTACGCTTACTCCCTGCTGACACGCTTTATCCGTTCCGGTGCGGAAATCTATCCGATGGATTTGAAAGACGACTTTATCGCGGGAACGGCCTTCAAGGACGTGGAAAATAAATGGACATACGTAATTGCCAATGCCTCCGGCAGGGATTTGCCGCTTTCCGTGAAAAACGACGCGGATGCGGAATTTGAAGTGTATCGCTATGAAGAAAACGCTTTACCCGCCGACGACGGCATGATTCCTCCCGCAGGAGAAACGGTTGTCAGCGTTGGCAAACAGCTTGAAGTGCATATTGCCGCCCGGTCGGTAGCCGTTTACCGGCAAATAAGCCGTCCGGTAAAGCCGGAAGTTCCGGAAGTTGAAATGGTGTTTGTGAAAGGCGGCAACTTCTCCATGGGCGGCGGCGCCGAACAGGGGAAAGACGCTTACGCCGATGAAAAACCGGTTCGCCCGGTGACGCTGAACGATTTCTACATCGGTAAATACGAGATAACCCAGGCGCAATGGCAATCGGTGACGGGCAATAATCCGTCCCTGTTCAAAGGCGAGCGGTCGCCGGTAGAGCGTGTCACCTGGGAAGAGGTACAGGAATTTATCGAAAAACTGAACGGCAAAACAGGTAAAAAGTATCGTTTGCCCACTGAGGCGGAATGGGAGTATGCGGCACGCGGCGGCGCTCAAAGCAAAGGATACAGGTACAGCGGCAGCAACAATATAGATGAAGTGGCATGGTATGGCGATAATTCCGAAGGCAGGACGCATGCCGTGGGGCTGAAAAAAGCCAACGAATTGGGCATTTTTGACATGAGCGGCAATGTATGCGAATGGTGCGCCGACTGGTATGAATATTACCCGTCTGAAGTGCAAAAAAATCCTCAAGGGCCGGCGTCGGGCTATTACAAAGTACTGCGGGGAGGTAATTATTTTGAGATCGCCTCGCAGGAAAGATCCACTTTTCGCTATGGATGCACATTGGGGTTCCGCTGGAAAAACATAGGATTTCGCCTGGTAATGGACGCCGAATAAAATAAAAACGCCAAATAAGATAACGCCAAAATGAAAATTGTAAACTTTTCTTCAAGTGTTTTGTTGGCTGTTTGTGTGATGAATTGCGCTTCACCCTCTGCCACTGTCTATGACCTTCGTTGCGAAAACCTGACGAACCCTTTGACTGTCGACAGTCATGCTCCCCATCTGAGTTGGAAAACAAGTTTTGGTGAAACCGGTGGCAGGCAAACCGCTTACCAGATATTGGCGGCCACCGACAGCGCCTGGTTACAGGAAGGTCGGGCAGACCTGTGCAATACCGGCAAAGTTGCTGAACCGTCGTCGGTCATGGTGCCGTATCCGGGCAAAGCGTTAAAGGAAAGGACGCTGGTATATTGGCGCGTCCGTGTATGGGACGAAAACGACCGGGTATCGCCGTGGAGTAAAACGGCTTGTTTCGGCACGCCTCTGCGGGAGGAAGAATTGCGGGAAGCTGCTTACATCGGCTTCCCGAAAAAGGCCGGAAATCCGCAAAGTCCGCTGCTGCGAAAATCCTTCGAATGGAACGGCGACGACGGCAAGTATTTTTTATACGTCAATTCGCTGGGTTATCACGAAGTTTATTTGAACGGGAAAAAAACAGGCGAGCAGGTACTTGTCCCGGCCGTTACGCAAATGGACAAGCGGTCGCTGTATCTAACCTATGACGTGAGTCCTTACCTGACCAGGGGAAGCAACGAGCTTATCATCTGGCTGGGGCAGGGGTGGTACCGTCCGGGATTGCCCGGCGCCGTTTATGAAGGCCCTCTGGTAAAAGCGCGACTGGATCAATACCGGCACGGTCAATGGCAGGCATTGTGCCTTACCGATACTTCGTGGCAGGCGGCCGAAAGCGGTTTTTCAAGCATAGGAAGCTGGCAATGGCAGCAATTTGGCGGCGAGCGGGTGGACGCCTCGGCCGTGCCTGCGGACATGAGCGTTTTCGCTCTGAATCAACTGGAATGGCACCCTGCCGTGGCTGTTCAAGTGCCGGAACATACCCTGTCGCCGCAAATGGCGGAAAGCAACTTCATTACTGATACTTTCAAGCCTTCCAACATCCGGCAACTTCGCGACAGCGTATGGCTTGCGGATATGGGCAAAAACCTGACGGGATGGGCGAAAATCAGGTTCGCAGGCTTACAGAAGGGACAGGAGGTAACCATGGAATACAGCGATCAATTGGATGAAAACGGAACGATAGTAGATCAGGCGCAGAAAGACATCTACATCGCGTCGGGCGCGGAAGAGGAGTTTTTCTGCAACAGGTTTGCTTACCACGGTTTTCAATACGTCAGGATATCCGGAGCAGCCGCCCTCTCTCCGGACGATGTTACGGCCTGCCTGATCCGCACCGGGTTCGGCACTCCGTCGTCGTTCCGGTGTTCCGACGATGACCTTAACGCGATCCACGACATGATACAATATACGCTTCAATGCCTGAGCCTGGGCGGAATCATTGTCGATTGCCCCCATTTGGAACGATTGGGATACGGAGGAGACGGCAGCGCTTCCACTGCCGCCGCGCAAACCATGTTTAATCTCTCTCCGCTCTATGCCAACTGGCTGGCGGCATGGGCGGACTGCCAACGGGAGGACGGCTGGCTGCCTTATGCCGCTCCTTATCCCTACTGGTGCGGAGGAGGCCCCTACTACAGCGGCTTTATGATTACTGCCTCGTGGCAAACATACCTCAACTACGGGGATACGCGCCTGATCGAAAGATATTATCCTGCCATGCAGCGCTGGTTGGACTATGTGGAAAAATATTCCCCCAAGGGATTTCTCGAACCATGGCCGGACAAATGGTATCTCGGCGATTGGGCAGGGCCAGACGGCCTTGACCAAAGCGACAGACGAACGGTTGACCTGGTTAGCAACAGTTTTATCAGTGCCTGCTACGGAATGATGGAAAAAATCG
>JAIRLS010000237.1 GCA_031259205.1 Bacteroidales bacterium
TTATCTTTTAGTTGGTTTATCAGGAGAAACTAATCTGTTCCATACCTGAAACTAAGTTATTTCGATTTGTATTTTATTATTATGACCTACATCACAGTATATTGTGACCTACGTCACAATATACTGTGATGTAGGTCATAATCATAAAATACAAATCGAAATAACTTAGTTTCAGGTATGGAACAGATTAGTTTCTCCTGATAAACCAACTAAAAGATAAGGTAAGGTAAAAAGTGCAGACAACACCTGCGCGCGATTACAAGTCAGTTACGCGAGCGGACATGCCAAATTGGGTTAAGACTTTCCACTTCGCTTTCTTTCAAATCAATTTCGGCCTTGTCGGAGCCGCATACTTTGGAGAATATCTCCGGAAATAAAAAAAATCACTGCCATCCGGTAAAAAATATCGCAGCATCATACCGAGTATAGTATACATCACTTTCGGCGGCGGCGGCTGTTGCGGATTACGGCAGGAAATGCCTTACCTGTTTGTTGAGCCGTTCGGAAATATCTTTGATGCTTCCCAGTCCATTGACCGGAAAATATTTGTTCTGCGTTTGGTAATAGCCGATGATGGACGCCGTTTGCCGGTTATACACTTCGATGCGTTTTTTGATTACCTCGATGGAGCTGTCGTCGGAGCGTCCCGACGATTCGCCCCGTTTCAGCAGACGGCAGGTGAGTTCGTTCGTATCGACCTCTAACTCTATCAGTGCCGTAATCTGCATGTTTTTTTCCTGCAATAGCCGGTCAAGTTCACGGGCTTGTACTTGGGTGCGCGGAAATCCGTCGAAGATGAAACCTTTTGCATGCGGATGGCGCGTTATTTGGTCGCCAATCATGTCGATGACCAGTTCGTCGGAAACCAGCTCGCCTCTGGTGATGATGCTTTTGGCCTGTTGCCCCAGCCAACTGCCGGAGTCTATCTCATTGCGCAGCATTTCGCCCGTAGATAAATGCGTTAACTCGAACTTTTCTGCCAGCAGCAGGGCTTGTGTTCCTTTTCCCGCCCCCGGCGCCCCGAATAAAATAATATTGACCATACCTTACGATGAATGGTTATCGACTGCATATATGTTGTCCAGATTACGGCCGTAACCGTTATAATCCAGTCCCCACCCGATGACAAAGTCGTTGGGGATTTCGAGTCCGATATAGGCTATGGGAATGCTTTTTCGGTAGGATTGCGGTTTGAAAAGCAGGGTAGCCACAGCGATGCTGGCAGGCCGGTAAGTCGATTTGATTTGCGACATTACGTGATCCAGCGTAAATCCCGTATCAACGATGTCTTCAATCAGTATAACATGTTTACCGTTTAAGTCTTCCTTCAATCCGATGAGTTCTTTGATGGCTCCGGTTGTTTCGCCTTGGTAGGAGGCTATTTTCACAAACGAAATACGGTTGAGCGGTTTCACTTTACGCAGCAGTTCGGCGGCAAACATAAACGAACCGTTCAACACAGCCACGAAAAGGATTTCCTTCCCTTCATAATCGCTGTTGATGCGATCGGCGATATGTTCTATGGCGGTTTTGACCTGTACGCTGCTGATTTTCATTTTGAACTTTTTGTTCAGTAACAATATCGTCTTCATGTCTGTCGTTTTAACGTTTTATCCCGTACAAATGGCAGGGACATTCGATAAAGGATTTTACCGCATCAGGAAGGAAAACTTGTCTACGTTTTTCAGGGCAATGCCTGTGCCTCTTGCTACGGCGCGCAAGGGGTCTTCGGCTACCTTGAACGGGATGTTGATTTTGTCGGTGAGTCGTTTGTCCAGTCCGCGCAGCAATCCTCCTCCGCCTGCCAGATAAATGCCGTGGGTGACAATGTCGGCATACAACTCTGGGGGCGTTTGTTCCAGTACGTCGAGGATGGCTGTTTCGATGCGTGAGATGGATTTGTCGAGGCAGTGTGATATTTCCTGAAAGGACACAGGCACTTCCACCGGCAGGGCTGTCATCAGGTTGGGGCCGCGCACGATAAAGTCCGACGGAGGATCAATCAAATCGGGCAGCACGGAACCTACCCTTATTTTGATTTCTTCGGCGGTGCGTTCTCCGATGCGGATGTTGTGCTGCTGACGCATGTAATCCTGTATGTCGGAGGTAAATACATCTCCGGCTACGGTAATGGAGCGGTTACATACGATACCGCCCAGCGATATTACGGCTATTTCGGCTGTTCCGCCTCCTATGTCTACGACCATGTGTCCTTCGGGCGCCGTTACATCCAGTCCGATACCGATAGCCGCCGCCATCGGTTCATAAATCATGTACACGTCGCGTCCGCCGGAGTGTTCGGCGGAGTCTCTCACGGCGCGGATTTCAACTTCGGTGCTTCCCGAAGGGATGCAAACGACCATCCGTATGGAGGGCGTGAACCATTGGCGTCGGGTGGGAATCATCTTGATCATTCCCTTGATCATTAATTCGGCGGCGTTGAAGTCGGCAATAACTCCGTCCCGCAGAGGGCGGATGGTCTTGATGTCCGGGTTGGTTTTTTCGTGCATGGCACGCGCTTCTTTGCCTATCGCCTTTACTTTGCCTGTTGAGCGGTCTATGGCGACAATGGACGGTTCATCGACGACTACCTTGTCGCCATAGATGATGATGGTGTTGGCGGTGCCGAGATCCATCGCTATTTCTTGAGTGAAAGAAAACAATCCCATTTTTGTCTGAATTATGAATTTGAATGAGGGAATTTAATGTTTGAAATGTCTTGTTCCGGTAAATACCATTGCTACCGACAGTTGATCGGCGGCGGCAATGGAGTCTTTGTCTTTCAGCGAGCCTCCCGGTTGTACGATGGCTTTGATGCCCGCGTTTCCTGCTATTTCCACACAGTCGGGAAAGGGGAAAAAGGCGTCGCTTGCCATGACTGCTCCTTTCAGGTCGAACCCGAACACATGCGCTTTTTCTATGGCCTGTTTCAGTGCATCCACGCGGGAGGTCTGTCCTATGCCGCTGGCCAGCATCTGTTTGTTTTTTGCCAGTACGATCGCGTTGGATTTGCTGTGTTTCACAATCCTGCCGGCAAAGAGGAGATCGACCAGTTCTTCTTCGGTAGCTTGTCGTACGGTAACCGGACGCATGTCGTCAATGGTTTCCGTCGCAAGGTCTTTGTCCTGGACGGCTACTCCGTTCAACAGCGAACGGAATTGCTGCTTGACGGACGGATGGTCTTTCTGTTTCAGCAAAATTCTGTTTTTCTTGCCTTGCAACAATGTCAGCGCTTCGGGTGTAAAAGAGGGCGCAATCAGCACTTCGTAAAAAATCCTGTCGATTTCGGCGGCGGTTGCTGCGTCTATTTCCCGATTGGCAATCAATACCCCGCCAAAAGCGGAAACAGGATCGCCTGCCAATGCTTTTTTCCACGCTTCCGTCAGACAGGCGTCGGACGCCAGACCGCAAGCATTGTTGTGTTTGAGAATAGCAAAGGTCGGCTCGTTGAAATCGGCTATCAGATTGACGGCGGCGTCAATGTCGAGCAAATTGTTGTATGATATTTCCTTGCCGTTTAACTTTTCAAAAATCGCATCGAACTCGCCGAAATAGCTTCCTTTTTGATGTGGGTTTTCGCCGTATCGGAGGGCCATTCTGCCGGTGATGCTTTGTTTGAAGGCCGGTTCGTTCGCTTCGCGGTTGAAATATTGGAAGATGGCCGTATCGTAATGTGACGACACGTTGAATGCCGCTCCTGCAAACCTGCGGCGATCCTCAATGTCGGTGTCGCCGTTTTTCCCGTCCAGCAGCGCTTGCAGGGGTTCGTATTCCCGGCGGGAAGGCACAATCAGCACGTCTTTATAATTTTTGGCGGCAGCCCTGATGAGCGCTATTCCGCCAACGTCGATTTTTTCAATCACGTCCGCTTCACCGGCGCCGGACGCCACCGTCTCTTCAAAGGGATACAGGTCAACGATCACCAGATCAATATCGGGAATGGCGTACCGTGCGGCTTCTTCGCAATCTTTGCTTTCATCCCTTCGATACAGTATCCCCCCCAATATTTTCGGATGCAGGGTCTTCACCCGTCCGCCGAAAATGGAAGGGTATTCCGTCAGCAATTCTACCGCTGTTACAGGAATCCCAAGCCCTTCGATAAAACTTTTCGTTCCTCCGGTCGAATATATTTTTATTTGTAACCCGTGTAACTTTTTAATAATAATGTCCAGTTTATCTTTATGATATACTGAAATTAAAGCCGACTTTATCTTTTTCTTTTCCATCCGTTTTTACCTGACTATGAAAGTCGGCAAAGGTACAAAAAAATAACAACGTTATCATAAATAAACGGTAAAAAAGTTGCAAAACTTAAGTTTTCCGGTAAGTTCACAATGATACCCATTTGCAGGCAGGAAACAAAAATTTACATGAATTTTGATTTTACTGAAAGTTTGATTACGTTTGTCTCGTTTTCGAATGAAAACTTATTTGGAAAGTATGACTGTTTTTGCAGACAATCCTTTCGTCATGTTAAGAAACATAAACATAAATGTGTTAAAGCTTAGGAGCCTATGTTGCCTGATAAAGACTTAAGTGTGTTTGAGTCGATATATAACGCCTATTTTCCTGTTTTGTACAACTATGTGGTGCAGATTGTCAAAGACCGGGCGGAAGCCGAAGATATTGTCGGCGACGTATTTTTGAAATTATGGGAAGAACGGGAAACCATCACTATTCAAAGTTCCCTGAAAGCCTATCTTTTTAAAAGCGCTTACAATCATAGCATCAATCTTTTGAAACATAAAAAAGTACACGGACAATACGAAAACTATTTTCATCATCTCGGCTTATTGACTGAAACAGAAACGAACTGTCCCTTATCCGGACTGATAGAGAAAGAATTAACCGAGATTCTGAAAAATGCGATTGAAAAACTCCCTCCGCAATGCCGGATGATTTTCAACATGAGCCGGAATGAATCTTTAACGCATGAAGAAATCAGCAAAAAGTTAAACGTCAGCGTCAATACGGTGCACATGCAAATCAGGAGAGCATTGTCAAAACTGCGTGTCGCATTGAAAGACTTTCTGTCGTTGGCGCTGCTTTTTATCTCCTCAACAGTTTATACTTCGCACAGTATCATTTTGTAAGATGCCTCCCGTCTGGTACAAGTCCCCCGCTACCGTCGGCAGGCTTGTACCCGTATGGTACAAGTCCCCCGCCACCGTCGGCAGACCTGTACCCGTATGGTACAAGTCCCCCGCTACCGTCGGCAGACCTGTACCCGTATGGTACAAGCTCCCCGCTACTTTCGGCAGACCTGTACCCGTCTGGTACAAGTCCCCCGCTACCGTCGGCAGGCTTGTACCCGTTTAGTACAAGCCTCTCGCTACCGTCGGCAGACCTGTACCCGTATGATACAAGTTCCCCGCCACCGTCGGCAAACCTGTATTGCTCTATAAATTATTGAAATATATAATCAGTCAAGTTATTTCGAAACAAGCCCAACGCGAAAAGCCTTTCGAGCAGTCTCTTTACTCATATCATCATCCCGCTACCATAGCACAAATGACGCTCTTTATCATAGACGACGGCAAACTGGCCGGGAGCGATCCCCTGAATTTTCTTA
>JAIRLS010000240.1 GCA_031259205.1 Bacteroidales bacterium
GGTCTAAATAATGAGCCATACGCTTCTTGTTTTATTCGTTTATAAATCAGATTCCAAAGATAGCTCTTTTCTTTTTCACCGCCAAACGGAGAGCATTTTTTTCTTTCTGCCCGGATTAATTTTTTGCTGTAACCTGTTTGCAACATCGAAAAAGTAGTGTACCTTCTCCGAAAAGTTGCATTTTTCTAAAAATTCCATCGTAATTGTACGTATAAATCGGTTTTATTTTTCCCTTCTATTTCTTCCGTGTCGGTTCCGATGGTGTCGCGGTCGTAATAATGCGTCCATGCCGCTTTTACCGCGAGATATAGTCGCGGGCTGAAATTGTACCGTAATATAGCCGACAAACGCAAACCTTCACCGTAAAAAGAGGGCATTGAAAAGCTGTAAAGCATATTTTTTTCGGTTGAATAAATACGGCTGTCGTAATCGGATGTTTTAAAATAAGCGGCATAAGCATCCAACAATACCGGCGACGTCGTATTTTTCCAACCTGCATGCTGCGAAATAGTCCAGCCCCGGCTTGGGGATGCAATATTTTCATCGTATACATTGCCTTCGACGGTTGTCCGGAACGTCATGCTGCCCGACGATCTATGGGTTATTTGCAGACGCACCCTGTGCCGGTCGACAGGCTTAACCGACGCTTCATGTCCTTCCGTGATATTTTTTTCATGCTGCCGGAATCGATATCGGGCGGATACGGTCGTGTTTTTTATCTTGTTGAAATCGGCCTGAAGCATGTATTCACGGCCCGACGACGGCGCATCTATTCCGTATTTAAGCCATGGGAAACGGAAGAAATCGGCGTACCCCGAAAATCTCCAGTATGGAACAGGCGTCCATTGCATGCTTATGTATAATCCCTCTTCGTTTTGAACGGTGGAACTTTGCGAAAAGGCATTGCCGTAAAAAGCCTGGTAGCGACGGTCGTAATACCGGTACAGGATAAGTGCATTAAGTCCTGAAGATGCGCTCCATTGAAGGGCGTTTAAAGTAGCGGCGGCGCCATTTTGCGAAAAAGCGGTTTCTCCGTAAATATCGATTCTTCCGCGCCGCCATTTATAATCGAGGCTTATGTTTGAATTACGTTTGCCACGGAAGTAAAATTTGTTATAGGGCTTTGGGTCAGGCTCGACGGATAAGCCTCCGAACGAACAGGTCAATGCCGTCATGCCGATGAAGAACTGCGGAGTTATGTACCGAATGTTACCGCCTGTTGTCCGGATATTTACAAGGTGCTTTTTCTCTAAGTCGCCTTCGGTACGGTGGATGCCGTCCGTTTTAAACGATAAAATCGTATTTTCCTCCGTTATTGAGGCGTCGGCTTTGCGGGTTGAATAAAATGCGCTGATATCGAATTTTCCTAATGATATGGTGGAGGCTGCACCCCTGAAAAAATCGTTTTCATTCGTCGAATAATGACGTCTGAATCCATTGTTGCGACGTTCGGCCTGTGATAATATGCTACTTCTTGAAGGCGTGAAATCGTTGCTTATGACAAGTCCCTGACCAAACGACGCCTTAAAATCTCCGATCGTCAGACTCCTTATTTTGCCTATATCTTTCAGGAGTGCATGTATCGAATAATATTCCAGCCCTTTGCGCCGTTTGTTCAGGAAGGCCTCTCCCGCGTCTTTTTCCGCCACAAATCCCGCCTGCAGATGATTGTCAAACGAATATGAATAGCGCATAGATGAATAAAAAGGCTCCCCAATATATTTGCGGTTCGGATATTTTTCCAGAATACTGTCGGGATATTCCGCATATCCTTTTTTTTCGTTCAGGCATCTGTCATATCGTAACATCAGTTCGTTTTTGCCGTATTTTAAAAGGTTTTTAATATTAAATGAAAGCGTTTTGTCGATTTCACCCGCATAGACGAATGGAAGTATCAATTCGATGGTTTGCATGTCTAAGAACCGGATATTTTTAAGTTCGTATATGGAAACGAATTCGCTCTGTTTTCGCCGGTAATCAAGAATATTCATGATCTGTATGTCCGATAGAAACGGTATTTTCCGCAGTTCTTCAAAGGTGGCAAGGTTGAGGTTCAACGGGTTTTCGGACAGATACGACAATTCGTCATATAAATTCTCGATGGATTCGTCGTTTTCTTCGGAATTTTCCTGCAACTCCTCAATGTGTTCAATCCATTTATCAGCTGTGTTTATCTCCTGGCTATAGACGTTGTAATGATTTAACAGCATATTTATTAACCATATTACCGGCAACCGGCGTATCGACAGGATAGGGGCGGACGGAAGGATAGGATTTGTTGTTTTCATATGCGGACGGTTTTTCGCTTCGTCGCCGACAGCGCCGGCAAGTATTGATACGGGGATTTAAACGTTATTTTGCTTCAGAATCATGCGAATTTCGTCGACGGAGAGCGCCGTCAGTTCGGCAATTTCCTCTACCGGCATGCCTTTTCCGGCGCAGCGGATGGCCGTTTCCGCCAATCCTTCCGCTTTTCCTTCTTCATGGCTGGTGGAAAGTGCGGCTTTTTCCGTGCTGATGGCATCCCAGTACTGTTCGTAGAGATTCAGTTCTTCGTCCGTAAAGCCGCTCTCCTCGCAGATGTCCAGCGCCTTGCGAATGTTCCGGTCGGAAAGCAGATCTTCCGATATGTTTTTCGTCCGGTCTTCCACTTCCTTCAGGAAGCGCAGCCACAGTACTGCCATCCTGCGGTCAGACCATTTCTGGGGCTGGAATTTCGGCAACTCTACCAGCACAAACTCCATTCCTTTGATTACTTCGCGGGTGTTCTGACGGTTTGTGATCCGGTAATGGTGATAAAATTCAGGCGTCTCGCCGTCGAAATCTTCGTTGATGATGCCCAGACCGTAGACGGGCTGCAACTCCAGGAAATTTTCGCCGCGACGCAGTTGGCGTACAAAGGCTTTGGAGGTGTTGAACAGCAGGCGGCTGCAGAAGAAACTGCTCCACTCCATCTGCATCTCCACGATGAACTGACGGCCGTAACTGTCACGGCAGCGGACGTCTACGATGGAAAATTTCTTTACCGGATTTTCCGGTACCATTTCGTTGGACAGGTATTCCACGCTTTCGATCACCTTGCCCGGTTCCAGCGGCATGAGGGCGTTCAGGAAACTGATGAGCAAATCCGGATGTTCGCCGAAGATGCGTTTGAAGATGAAATCGTTTTTCGGGTCTAAATAGTGCGGCATATGCTCTTTGTTTTATTTGTTTATAAACTGGACTCCAAAGATAGTTCCTTTCTTTTTTACCGCCAAATGATTTGCGTTTTTTCTCGGGACAGTTACTGAATAGAGAACATCCCGTCCGTCATTTTATTTGAAGAGATGCTACGCCCGCCGACACAAACTCCCTGCACCCGGGAAGTAGCCGCGTACATGCATTTCAAAAAAAGAGCCAATCGCAAGACCGGCTCTTTTTTTCGAAAACAGCTTCAATTTCAGACAGGGCACCGGGTCGCCGCCATTTTAACTGATTATTTGCTGATATTGAAGAACGAATTTTTCTCCGTTTTACATTCTTTTCGCGGCGTCTGCACCAATTGGATAGTGTTGCCCAACACCTCGCCTTCGGCTGTATTTCCTTTCACGGTGACATTCCGGCAACACTCGAACGTCAATCCGTGTTTGCGGTGATGAAACGGTTCGAAGTCGTAACTGTGGAGAGGCGGTTGTTCGAAAAGTCGATGCCGTCCACCGACAGGGCGTAGAGGATGGGATAGTCAAACAGATGAAATTCGTTGTCCGTGATGATGATGTTTTTGTTGTACGGCGGAATCTTCGCATCCCGTTTCGGCAGTTGCGGGAAAATGCTAATGACCGCTTCCGTATATTGATACATGGAGGTCATGCAGGGCGATTTGAAAATGTTTTTCGTAATCAGCACATCATCGACCGGTCCGGAGATATACCAGTAATCGAGGTCACATTCCATGAGGATAGCGGAGCCGCTCGACTCGAAGGTGTTGCCTGAAATCACCACTTTACCGGGAGAAGTTATCAGCAATCCTCTTGCGCGGCAACTTTTGAAGTGGGAATTGATGATGCTTATACTCCTGCAGCGCCAGTCGAGATTTTCGAGGGCGTTCCCGGCTGTTGCCTGTTTCGGAAGAGCGTCTCGAAAAGAAAGTTCAAAATACTCAGCGTCTATTTTCCTGAATGATTTTACCACGGCAGTCGTTGCCGGCTGCATGGTTTCGCCGTCGATGAAGCCGACGGTTTCACCCGGACGCGCCCAGTGCAGACCATGTATTTCGTGATGCGCAAACCGGCAGCGCAGGGTATGATCGTCCGTTTTTTCCACAATGCGGACGTAAACGCCGTAAATATTGACAGGGTCGTCCATCAAACCGTGAAATTCGCAGTTATCCACCGTCACATCGCCACGGCAGTTGGAAACCTGCATACCGTCGTCGTGTCCGGCGAGGATGCGTTCCTTTTTTTCGTTCGGGACGCAACGGACATTTCGGCAGGTCAGATTTTCGGAATATTGCGCAAGGATGCCCAAGCCGGGATAATGATACAGATTGACGTTTTCGACACGTATGTCTTTACTGTCGATGATGAATATGCCGGAATGGTCGCGCCTGCTGTGACGCAATACCAGCAGGTTGCCCACGACAGGCGTCCGTTTGCAGGCGGCATGGATACGCACCGTACCTTTCGACAGTTCTTCGGCGCGGTAGTTTCCTCCTTCGGCTGCCATGCTGCTGTGCCCCTGAGGAACGACGATGCGCCTTTCCCGCTCAAACTCCATCACGGAGCCAGGCCCCCACCACGCGCTTTTCCATCCTTCGCCCACGAAAACCAATTGTCCGTCCTCGATGATGTATGGCGATTCATAAGCGTTGATTTGCAAATCGACGTAGCGGTTTGTCGCCCGAAGCACGGTAGCCTGCGCCGTCAGGGGAATGTCCCAGTCAACGGACAGGTTACGGATAGTTATCTCCCTGCATTTGTCAAGAGTGAAGGGTTGCATGCGGTCGTGAAACACAAAGTCCGAACTGTCGCCTTCGATGGTGAATCCTTCCATTTCGTCCATCAGGATGGCGAGCCGTTTGGGATTGACGTCCTGCGTCGCCGCTTCGAAATATTCGCGTTCGATGCAGTGATGCGGCCAAAAATCATACCGCCCGCGGGGAAACGTCAGCGTCGAAACGCTGTTTGCCTTGCAGTGCGCAAGCGCTTTTTGGACGTATGGAACGGCGTTCTCGCGCGTATCCGGCTTCAACCCGAAATCGACAACCGAAACCGTAACTTGCGCCTGCACGGAAACGGCAAGCACGAAAAAAATGCCGAATGTTTGAAATAACTTTTTCATGTTGTGTAATATTTTAACGGATTATTTGCTGATTTTAAAAAACGAGTTTTTATCCGTTTTATATTCTTTTCGCGGTGTCTGCACTAATTGAACGGTATTACCCGGCACTTCGCCTTCGACAGTGTTTCCTTTCACGATGATATTTCTGC